>JAGQQS010000892.1 GCA_020426105.1 Planctomycetaceae bacterium | reverse complement strand
GTCCGTGAACAGCTCTCTGACTTACGGCAGCGCATCGCATCACAACCGTCGACGACACTGTTCCTTGTCGGGCCTCCGGGGAGTGGAAAGTCTTCTGTACTTGCGCATCTTTCCTCGGAGTTAACGAAAGCGGGAGTCACTGTTCTTGGCATAAAGGCAGATCAACTTCCTAAGCAACTTAATTCTCTCGAGGACCTTTCACGGTTGATTTTTGCTGATGAAGGCGAAAGGACGCGAAACATTGTCGGGGAATTGTGTCAATTGGCTTCTCATCAAGACGTCGTAATCTTGATCGACCAACTCGACGCGCTCGCAAACCTCGCAGATTTGGAGTCCGCAAGACTGAATGTCATACTTGAGTTGATTGGCCAGCTTCGAGGTCGTGGAGCTATCCATATTGTTGCGTCAATGCGAGCCTACGAACTAAGGACGGATCAACGCCTGAAAGGTTTGCTCGAAGAGCAAGATGCTGAACCAGAAACAATCGAACTTAGTGGGCTGGCGCTGACTCAGGTTCAGCAAACCCTTACAGCAAATGGCGTTGCCTATGAGCATTGGCCGTCCGACATTCTAGAGTTCCTGCGAGTGCCCTACCACTTGAACGTGTTCCTTCAGCATCTGGAACTGTTCTTGCCAACTGATCGGGGCAGAATCCCTGACGCAACACTGTTTTCTTCAATCCAATCTATGCATGCTGCAAAGTTCGATTTTACGATTGGACGATCTGCGCATTCGGCATCGCTTGAGGATGCTGTTACAGCCCTTGTAGAACGTATCGAGAAAACAGAGTCGCTGTGGCACGCACGAGAAGAGTTTCAAACAGACCTTTCGCCCCACCTCCACGAACTGGAAAGCCTTGGGTGGGTGCGATTTCAAAATGATCAAGTAGGTTTTGCCCACCAGACTCAATATGAGTTTCTGTTGGGGCGCCGTTTTGTTGCGGATCCAAAGGCGTTCGTTCAATATGTGGGTGAGCGAAAAACGGGCCTGTTTGTTAGGCCTACTGTCTGGCATACGCTTGCACTGCTCCGATCCGTTGCTCAGGCAAACTACGCTGTTGCGTTGTCGCAATTGCTTGCGGGAGGCCTTCCGCGGCATCTGCGCCGACTGCTGATGGAGTTTCTTTCTGAAGTCAATCAACCGACACCGGGTGAGATCAGTTGGGTCTCTGCATATCTTCGAAAGGCCGACACTTGCATCACGATGTGCTGGCTCCTTCGGGGGAAGTCGGAGTGGTTCAATTCAATTCCCAACGCTATCTATGAACATCTAATGCATCACGGAGGAGCTGAGGCCTCGTGGGCCGTCACACGGCTGCTTGAATCATCTTGGTCTGCTGACACAAATCGAGTAACCCAACTGGTGCGGCAACACTGGGCGTTTAGAAAGGAATTCGCAACGCACGTCTGGTGGGTTGTGGCATCGGCCCCGCACTTTTCCAATGAACTCATTACGTGGTTACATTTCTGTGTGGACGTCTCGGCGAACGGTGATCATTGGTTTTTGCACAAATCAATCGAGTCCCTCAATGAAAAGAACCCTGAAGCGTCGTACCGAATGATTGCAAAGATTCTTGATAGACGACTTGATCTTGCTATCAATGGGCCGTTATCGAGCGATGCTGAGCGATACATCTGGCCAGACCTGACTGAACCGACAAATCGGGCTGGGAAAACGCGAAGCGTAGACGCACTTGCCAGCAAGGAGATGCAGCACGGCGAATGGCACGAAATCACACAATTTGCCGCCAAGGATCCAAAGAACTTCGTTATGCTGATTTGGCCGTGGTTTCGGAGGCTTGTTGAGAATCTGAGTGCTCGACATCCAAGTCGACTCTTGCGGTACAGGTCCGAATCCTCAGCAACGATTTGGCTGAGTGATTCCGATTTTCGTGGATCGCAAATCGTGACGGCGTTATTGGAATCTATTCTCTCATGGGCAAAGTCGTCTGAGGCTGAGTTCCTTCAGTTCATAATGGCAAACTGGCACATGGATTCGATGATTGCACACCGGCTTTTTTGTCGGACATTGAGTTCTGTCGCGGCAAACGTTCCAGCCTTTATCCTTGCATATTTCCAAAATGACGCGAGGCGGCTTCAGGTTGGAGAATATCATAGCGAAGAGAGCACCTACCTGATTACTGAAATCATGCCGTGGTGGAGTGAAACGCAGATTGTCGCCTTCCAGCGGTTCATTTTGGGTTGGCACATGTATTCCGATGGGGGCGAACAAGCCTACATAGACAAATACCGTGGTCGAATCCTTCAACTCGTTCCTGAAATCTATCGGCTACACGAATCTACGGAACTCATTCGACGAAATCAGCAGGCAATTGAAGAGGAAATTCGGCGTGAAGAGGAGTCGGTCGATCTCCGCGTTAGTAAGGTCGAATCGCCTATTTCTTTAGAAGCCATGGCTAAGTTGTCAGACAACGAGGTAGTGGTGCAAATCTATCGTGCCTTAACAATATCGGACCAAACAGAATTTGCTCGTCATTTTGAGATCACTGCGTCAGTGTTGTCGGGGGCTTTTGGAAAGTTTGCGGCTTCGAATCGACAGCGTGCAATGAACATACTCTCAAAGCTGGATCGAAATCGCCACGAATCGCTTGCTGGCGCGGCGATTCGCGAAATTGCCGATACGGGCTGTTCCAGCAAAGAACTGATTGAAACCGTCCAATCGCTTCACCAGCTTGGTTTTGTCGGACAATCGTTTCGTGATGATGCTGGCTACGCCCTGCGAAAACTGGCGATCACAAACAACGGGTTACCGGATGAGATCTGTGAGTTGCTGACCGACTGGCTGCTGACGGATTCGAGCGAACGCCTCAAATCTGAGCCTGCAGCATGCGATCAGATACTGGAACAGCCGACTCGAGATCCTGAATCAATTCTCTGGCGACATCCCGGCGGATTCATAACGTTGCCGAAAGAGTGGTTCTGGATCGGTGAAGCGGTCAAGCTAGGCTACAGCCTGCGCCAAAAGGATGTCGAGTCAGCAGGTGTCCAGAAATGGTTTCAGATATTTAAAAGCGCCATCTCGATTGCATTCCCAGTGAAGGTCTGGGAGGCATGGCTTTATGAG
>JAGQQS010000891.1:4885-6805 GCA_020426105.1 Planctomycetaceae bacterium | reverse complement strand
CATCCTGAATTGCTCGACTGGCTGGCCGACTGGTTTATCAGAGAAGGCTGGAGCTTAAAGAAACTGCACCGCCTGATTGTTACTTCCGGTACCTTCCGACAGTCCTCTTCCGGACCTGCTGAGGACGATGATCTCGCCAGAGCCATACGGCACGATCCGGCCAACCGTTTATTGTGGCGTATGAACGTTCACCGACTTTCATTCGAGGAGATGCGTGATTCGATGCTGGCGGCAACAGCTCAGTTGGACCGATCAATCGGTGGAAAGCCGACGAATTTGTTTGCCGAACCGTTTCCGGTTCGACGCACGTTGTATGGCCTGATTGATCGCCAATTCCTGCCCGGAACGTTGCGGATGTTCGACTTCGCCAACCCCGATTTACCGATCCCAAAACGCAGTGAGACCACGGTGCCTCAGCAGTCGTTGTTTCTGATGAATCACCCGCTGGCGCTCGAACGCGCGAAAATACTGGCTGCTGCTGTTCCGGGTGACTTTTCGGTGGATGATCAGATTCGGGAGTTGTACCGTCGAGTGCTGCAGCGTGAGCCCACGGGCTCTCAACAGGCGGCCGCTCGTGAGTTTCTCGCCACGGATGCTCCTCAGGAAGAACCCGCCGCTCCATCGACCGCCGCGGACTGGACCTACGGCTTTGGCGAATACGACGAAGCATCCCAGCGCGTCCGAGGCTTTACGCCACTGCCGCACTTCACTGGCAGCGCATGGCAAGGCGGCGAGGCATGGCCGGACTCTGCCCTGGGCTGGGTTCAGCTGACCGCGACGGGAGGACATCCAGGAAACGATCGGGCTCATGCGGCGGTGCGGCGCTGGACGGCACCCGCGGCGATGACGGTGACAATTCAGTCGGAACTCAAACACGAGCCGCCCGCCGGTGACGGTATCCGGGCATTTATCGTGACTTCGCGATCGGGCCAGCTGCAGACCGCGAAAGTTCACCAACACACACTTCCGCTGAACGTGGAATCCCTGCAGGTGATGCCTGGCGACACGATTGATTTTGTGGTCGATATCGGAGATACATTGAACAGTGATCAATTCCTGTGGACCTGTTCAGTCAGTGAATCTGCGTCGGCAACTGGTCGTTTATGGAACTCCCGGTCCGACTTTCCCCGCGAGACGCTCGCACCCCTGTCGCCGCTTGAACAATTGGCTCAGGTGTTGTTGTGTTCGAACGAGTTTCTGTTTGTAGATTAGGCGAGCGGCAGGAAAGCATAAATCGTAGTGGACGAGGCGACGAGTCCGGGAGCATGAATCGTAGTGGACGAGGCGACGAGTCCGGAAACGCGGGGACTCGTTGCCTCGTCCACTACCTCCAGAGGTACTTTTTCATCTGCCGGTCGCCCCGGCAGCTGTCTGACAACGGGACAGGCTGAGGCAATCTGTGAATTGTTCGACGACGCAAGTGCCCGCCCTGGTTCAGGAATTCATCCGTTATTCTAATTTTTGTATTCTGTTTTAACCTGGAGATGTTTTGATGAAACCCATGTTGCCCGTGATTGTTTGCCTTGCCAGCTGCCTGCTGGCGCCCGTTGTGCATGCCGCCGACAATAAGGCGATGCCTGATCCATCCGGGACCTGGCGCTGGAACTTCGACATTAACGGAAACACGATCGACAACGTGCTGAAGGTCAATGCGGACAAAGATGGCAAGCTCACCGGAATTCTGGAGGCCCGCGGACTCAAGATGGACGTGCGAGAAGGAAAAGTGACTGGCGATGAAGTTTCGTTTCAGATCGAAGCACAGCTTGACCAGAAGATCACAGTCCTTTTCCTCGGCAAAATTGCTGGCGACAGGATCAGCGGGAATTTTACCGCGAAGGTCGATGGCGAAGTTCGCGAGTTTGAATGGACTGCTACGCGAAGCGTTCAGGCCGCCGACGTTGTCGGTGCCTGGCAGTTGCA
>JAGQQS010000891.1:0-4826 GCA_020426105.1 Planctomycetaceae bacterium | reverse complement strand
TGAACGCGACCTATGCCCTGAACGGTAAAACGATTGATGTCAGCGAATTCAGGCTGAAAGATAATCAGTTGACGTTTGAGGTGGATTCGGAATACCAGGGTTCGCCGCTGCACGTCGATTACAAGGTACGGCCACTGGGAGCCAAAATGAAGGGCTCACTGGAGTACCGCGTGGACGGAGATTCGGGACAGCTGGACTTCACGGGAATGCGCAAAGAAAAATAAGCGACATACCATCTGTCGCGAAAAGGTCGTCATGCGACGACAAATCGTTTCCGTTCGTGGGGGTTTCAGGTAATAATGCCTGAGACCTTCCACAGGCATTCGGGCTGAGCAAACGGCCCTGCCTGATTCTGCGGTCGGCTCTCCGAATCGTGAGCACCCCGCCGCATTCCCTCCTGGATTCTTAAGTGGACGAACTTATGACAACCAATCACTCCGATGCTTCACGGCGAAGCTTTCTCAAATCATCCACCGCAGCCGCAGCCGCCACAACACTGCTCAGCGGGGCTGCCTCAGGCATGTATGCGGCTCAGGACAGCACCATTCAACTGGCGCTCGTTGGATGCGGTGGACGTGGTACGGGTGCGGCGGGCAACGCTCTGTCGATCGACAGCGGTCCGATTAAGCTCATTGCCATGGCAGATGTGTTCGACAAGAACCTGAAGGCAAGCCACGAGAACCTTAAGAAAGCGCATGAGTCCGATGGGAAGCTGGACGTGCCGGAAGACCGTCGCTTCATTGGTTTTGATGGTTACAAGAAAGCGATGGATTGCCTGCGACCGGGTGACGTTGTGATTCTGACAACGCCGCCCGCATTCCGCTGGGTGCATTACACGTACGCCATCGAAAAAGGGCTCAACGTGTTTATGGAGAAGCCCGTCACCGTGGATGGACCGACAACAAAGCGCATGCTGGCGTTGAATGACAAAGCCATCGCGAAAGATCTGAAAGTCGGCGTGGGTCTGATGTGCCGTCACTGTGAAGCACGTCGTGAACTGTTCGACCGGATTCAGAACGGCGAAATCGGCGACATTACCATGATGCGCGCGTATCGTATGGCGGGCCCGACAGGGACGGCCGCAACCGGTCCGAAGCCGGAAGGTGTGAGTGAGTTACTGTACCAGATCAGCCGTTTCCACGGGTTCCTCTGGTTGAGCGGCGGAGCTGTCAGCGACTTCCTGATTCACAACATTGATGAATCATGCTGGATGAAGAACGCATGGCCCGTACGCTGCAAGGCCAGCGGCGGACGCCATTACCGGGGCGACAGTGTCGATCAGAATTTCGACACGTATTCAATGGAATACACGTTCGACGATGGCACTAAACTTTTCGTCAACGGCCGCACGATTCCAGGATGTTACCAGGAGTTCGCAAGTTATGCGCATGGTACCAAAGGCCTGGGCGTGATTTCGTCGGCGTCGCACTGGCCGTCACGAGCCCGCATCTATAAGGGGCACAACGAAGACGAAGCGAACCTCGCTTGGCAGTTTCCTCAGCCGGAAAAAAATAATCCGTACCAGGACGAATGGAAGCATCTCATAGCTGCCATCCGCAATAACGAAAAATACAACGAAGTCGAACGTGGCTGCATGGCCAGTATCGTGACTTCGATGGGCCGCATGGCCGCTCATACCGGACAGGAAATGACGCTCGAGCAGATGATGAACTGCGAGCACGAATTTGCTCCGGACATTGAAAGTCTGACGCTTGAGTCCATGTCACCGCTCCAGGCCGATGAAGAAGGGAAGTACCCGATTCCAATGCCCGGTCTGGAAAAGAACCGCGAATACGCATAGGGCGCAGTCGAAATAAAGAAACGGATGATTTGTAGTGGGCGAGGCCACGAGTCCCTGCGATCGTCGCCAGCTACTGGTCGATCTTCCGCCGCGGCGGATGAACGGTAGAGGACGAGGCGACGAATCCCTGCAGTTGCAGGGCTGACCGGGACTCGTTGCCTCGTCCACTACCCTGAATTCTCATTTTGACGGAGCAGAAGATCGTTCCGGGGCTTTGCCTGTTCTGCTTGGCGCGAACATGATTCGACACCGTTCTTCATCTCGCACCAGTCACCAGCTGACATCTCGCCGCGGCTTCCTGACGGTGGCACTTGGCGGGGTCGCCACCTGTCTTGCCCCGATCCATGCTTCATGGTCGGCGGATGATGATGGGTTGAACCCGAAGCTCGATGCATCCATTCGCCGCGCCTTGTCATGGTTGGCGTCGGAGCAGCAGGCGTCGGGCGCCTGGACGACCAGCGATTTCGGTGAATCAACCGCAACCACGGCTTTGGCGATCATGGGGTTTCTGGCGGGCGGTCATGTGCCGGGTGAAGGGCCGTATGGTCAGCACATGACGCGCGGCATCGGCTGGCTCCTCTCGCAGCAGCATGATAATGGACTGCTTGTGGGCAGAGAACGCAGCCATGGGCCGATGTACAGCCATGGCATCGCCACGCTGATGCTCGCAGAAGTTGCCGGAATGGTGGAACCCGGACAGGCTGAAAAATGTCTCGACGTCCTGCAAAAAGCCGTTCGACTCATCGTCGATGCGCAGAACCATCCGAAGTCGGCAGAACACGATGGGGGCTGGCGTTATCAGCCGACCAGCGGTGACTCGGATCTAAGTGTGACGGCATGGCAGCTTCTGGCCCTGCGTGCGGCGAGGGACATCGGCTGCGACGTCCCCGCGGAAAATATCGATCGTGCCATTGCCTATATTCGCCGACTCCACGTAAAACACGATGGAGGATTTGGTTACATGGTCGGCCACGGCAGCACAGTGACGCGGTCAGGAACCGGGATCGTGGCACTGGAAGTCTGCGGAGAACATCGTACCAAAGAAACTCTGTCGGCCGCCAATCTGATCCTGTCTCGCCCGCTGACGAAGGGTGAGCAGTACTTTTATTACGGCGCTTATTACTGCACGGTTGGCATGTTCAAAGTTGGCGGTGACGAATGGCGTCAGTCCCGGGAATCACTGTATCGCACGATTCTGGACCTGCAGCATCCGTCGGGCTACTGGAATCCCGAGGACGGCACGGAACGACAGGCCGGTAAAGTTTATTCGACCGCCTTGTCAGTGCTGGCCCTCGCGATTGAATATGGCTACCTGCCGATCTATCAGCGTTAAGAGTCTCCATGCCCATTCAGCCATACCGCAACACACCCCACGAACTGTTCGACCGACTGGAACCCGTTTCCGGGTCACCGTTCGTCTGCCCCGGCAATACCTCGCCTGTCACACGGGCCATCCATCTCGCGCGGCTGAACGTAGCCTGGGCTGGCTGTGATCATTGTGAATGGCGTTTTGATTCTGAGGGTCTGGCAGAACGCACGGTTCTTGAAACCGCACGGATTCGCAGTCATCGGATCGATGGGATTCGCCGCACGGAATTTGGGATTCGCGGTCAATATATCAACGACCTGGACCGCCAAACGGCCGCCGATCTGACGCGCGTGTTCTGCGCCTGCCTGCACGAACAATCATCGTTCTCAGAACTCGATCACGGCGAGCGGGGTAGCGTCAACCCCTCGGTGCAGAACAGATCTTCATCGGTTTCCTCGCCGCCGGAGACTGAGTTTCCGACCGCAGCCTTCCAGTCCATCGCCCCGGTGATTGTGGGCTATGACGGCCGCAGTGCCTCGGTTGATCTGGCGATCGGCGTTGTCGCCGCCTGTCGGGAATTCGGAATCACGGTGCTGGATGCCGGGCGTTGTACGGCGGCCTCCATTCAGGAAGCCGTTCGATGTTTTGCTGAGTGCAGTGGTTCGATTCTGGTCACCGGAGCCGACTCGCCGAATGCCTGGGCCGGAATTGACGTGTTCGATCGCGGCGGTGACGCAGTGCCGGTGGTGTGGAAGGACTTTGGTGTGCAGCTGGAACATGTCAGTCTGGACACGGATTCGTGGCTGAAACTGCAACTGCCCGATACCGCGCAGCGCACCCGCTGGGCACGACGATTGTCCCGGCAATCGGGCGTTCATGAGGTATTGAGTTTTGAAGATCGATACCGCGACTGGCTGTTGCGATGGTATCCGCGACAATCCAGCCTGCGAATTCTGATGCGAACCGATGACGTGTTGCAGCAACAGCGTGCAGCCTGGCTTTCGCAAACGATCGGGTTGGAAATAATCTGCCGCAGCAAACATGACCTGAACGCCCCGCCGCATGTGGGTCTCACAATGACTGTGGCGGAGGACGACCGGCAGTTTGACATCGTTAATGCTCACGGCCAAAGCGTCAGTACTGAACGTCTGGCGCTGGCGATCAATCGGGCGATGGTCTCACAGACGTCGCACATCACCGCGCATGCGGATGTGGCATCAAATCGCTTCTGGCTGACCGATGCCGCAAGAAGCGGTGATCGAAAGTCCACAGAATCCATCCACGACGCGCTGGCTACGTTGGGATTGATCACTCGATTGATGGAAAGCCGCCAACTGCCCGCGGATTTTTGAGTCGCATTGAAAGTGCGACGTAACCCCGGCGAGCGGCAAGCGTCAGCTTGCCGGTACGATGCGATTTGCCGCCTCGTCGCGTTGCTGTGGTCAAATCGCAAAGTACCGGTTCAACGACAAATGAAGTGCGCGGAGGAGGACAGGGGTTTAACCGCGAATAAACGCGAATAGCGGCAGTGATCAAGTGAGGGTTCGTATCGAACGACTTTTCAAACAGCGTGGGCTATGAAGTCATGGGCAGCGAACAACGGATTTTGACTTTATTCGCGTTCATTCGCGTCTATTCGCGGTTCAGAACAGATTTTTATCGACGCTTCCAAAGTTATTGACGCCCCGATCTGTACTCAGTTCGTCATCACCGAAT
>JAGQQS010000890.1 GCA_020426105.1 Planctomycetaceae bacterium | reverse complement strand
CCGCGGTGCAGCAGGCTCGTGAGGCTGCTCGCCGTACGCAATGCAAAAACAACCTGAAGCAACTCGGGCTGGCGATGCACAATTATCATGACACGTTCAACACGTTCCCTCCGGGGCATGTTTCTGCCTTTCCGGGCAACAAAACTTCGTCAGAAGTTGGATGCTGGGCATGGGGCACCATGTTGCTGCCCGCCCTCGAGCAAAGCAATGTTTACAACATTCTGTCGCCGGGCACATTGCTGCCACAAAACGTCGCTGCAACTCCAGCGGGACTTCAGGCTCTTCAGACGCCACTGCCAGTATTCCGCTGTCCATCAGACACCGGTCCAGCCGTAAATGATTTTGACAACACGCTTTCCGGAAACGAGATGCTGGCAGCCAACTATTCTCGCTTTATCACTGATGGCACGAACAAGATCGCCATCGCGACATCCAACTATGTAGCCGTCATGAATGCGGGTGACAGCACAACACCAGCAATCGCTCCTGCCGATTACGGTCCGCCGCTCGGAATCGCATTTCAGAACTCAAAGGTGGGCATCCGCGACATTACTGATGGTACCAGCAATACGCTGTGCATCGGCGAGCGGGCGTGGAAATACGGCACATTGATTGCAGGTGCAGGAACGATTTACGCCATCAGCGCAAGCCCGCTGGCGAACATCGATCAGAGTTCCAGCTGGAACATCAAAAGTGCGAACACGAATGTGTCATCGCTTACTTATGATGGTCTGAACGCAACCGTGAATCGTCCCCATCAAGCCCGCGCCTTCAACAGCACCCATACCGGGGGTGTTCAGTTTCTGTTGTGCGACGGTTCCGTAAGATTCCTCAGCCAGAATATCGACTCGCGAAAGGGCACCGTCAGCATTTCGCCATATCCAGCAGATATTGTCACCAACACCCTTGGCCGCCTGGCTTGCCGCAACGACGGATTGGTCGTTGGCGAATTCTAGGATGCTGAAGCAGCTGATTCCGGTCTGGCATGTATTTTCGGATCCAACCGATGCCTTTGGTTCTGGAACCGTGTGATGGGATCGGTGGATTCATTACAAGGATTTCGAGGGCGGTATCAAGTGCTGAGAAGCGATTTGATACCGCCCGTTTTTTAGTATCGACGTAATTTTGAAATTGGTACAGGCTCTCGCATGGTTGTGGAATTCTCCGCGTTCTTGACGGATTTCTTCAGCCGGGTATGTTTGCGACAGCTTCTCCTCATTTGTTTCCAAACAACCGCGGCATCCGGTTTTGTATTGATAACCCTGGATTAGATTCATGACGATGAAAAACGGAATATCGACTGTCTGCGCCATGGCGCTCCTCTGTAGTTTTGGTTGTGGACGAGGCGACATCCCGGAGTTAGCTCCTGTCACGGGGACAGTGACTCTGGACGGCGTTCCTTTTCCAAATGCGATCGTTTACTTTCATACGCAGAAAGAAAAAGGCGGGCGGCCGGCAGCTGGGACCACCGACGCTGAAGGGAAATACGAATTGGTTTATCTCGAAGGCGTCAGGGGCGCCCATATCGGAATGAACAAAGTGGAAATCGTAACGGAATGGCCGGATGGCGAACCCGGCGAAGGTGAGAGTGAAAAAATCCCCGAGAAATACAACACAAAGTCGACTTTAACGGCGGAAGTAAAGGACGAACGAAACGTGTTTGATTTCAATCTCGAATCAGAAACGCCGAAGAACTGACTCTGCCCCTCCATCGGCACCTCTCGGCCAAATTCCAACATCCCTCTGTTCAGAATGCATGTAGTCCGCGTTATGACAATTTATCGCTCATTCGTCCTTCTGCTGATGGTGATATTTCTTGCTGGTTGCTCTGGTCCAGGTTCCTCCTCCGGCAGGACAACTGGATCAGGCGGTGACCCGAAGACAGTATGGATCACAGAATTATCGGGTCGCTATGAAGTCGATCCGGCAGACAGCGACAAGTCAATCATCGCTGTAAACCTGGGGAGAACGGAAGTTGATGATGCGGCACTGGCCGGACTGGAGCAACTTCCAAACATTCGCCGCCTTGAACTTCAGCACTCAAAGGTTGGCGACAAAGGCATGGAACATGTTGCGGCATTGACTCATCTGGAATGGCTGGACTTGAGCCATACGGCAGTCACCAGCACTGGCCTCGCCGCTCTCAAAGGTTTGTCAAGTCTGAAGATTATTAAGCTCACCGATTCAAAAGCAGGGGCCACGGGACTTAACGATCTTGCCGGGTTGTCGAATCTCGAAGAACTTTGGGCTGGCGGAACAGAAGTCACCGACGCCGGGATTCTTGCGTTGAAGGATTGCCACAACCTTAAAGTCCTGTCGCTGGAAGGAACGAAGATCACCGATGACGGATTGCAGGTTCTTGCCGGGTTGCCGAATCTGCGCGTGTTGAATGTCAGTCGTACCAGCATCACTGGTTCCGGTTTCCAGCATCTTCAGGGAAAGACGCAACTGGAAGAACTCGACGCGGCGGACACCCTTGTTAATGATGCTGGTGTCGCTTTTCTAAAAAGTTTACCGGCTCTCAGTAAGCTCTGGCTGAGCAATACAAAAATCACCGATGCGGGGCTGGCCCCTCTGAATGATTTGCCCAATATGAATGAGATGGGGCTCGCAGGAACGCAGGTCTCTGATGAAGGCATCGTTCAACTGGTCGGGCTGGCGAAACTTCAGGTGCTGCATGTGCTGGACACTAACGTGACGATCAAAGGTGCGACGGTGATTAAAGAAGCCATTCCTGCCAGCTATATCCCTCCCTATAACATGGCTGGCGTCAAGGACGCTGATATCCCACCAAAATAACTGACAAACCTGGCTGACACTTCAGAAGCTGATACTCGCAACGAACCAGCGCGGATGGAATCCTGTTAGTGGTCTGTCACAGGTAAAAATT
>JAGQQS010000889.1 GCA_020426105.1 Planctomycetaceae bacterium | reverse complement strand
GCGACTTCTGCCGCGCCTTGTAAACGACCCCCATCCCTCCCGATCCGAGTTCCGAAAGCAACTCGTATTGCCCCAGCCTGACCGTTGTTGCGGCTGGAGCCGCAGCTTCGGCAGTCGGGGCTGCGGACATCGAATCAGTCACATGTTGTGGCAGCCTCTCCAGTTGAGCCATGACTTGCGCTAATTCCGGCTCAGAAGGAAATGATTTCACTTCTTCAGGTCGTCGGACTTGCGCAATCAGCGTATCCAGCTCGGCGAGAAATCCAGCGAATGTTGGTTCGCTGGATGCCTCGTCGGATTTTAACCGGAGCATCAATTCATCTTCGGAAAAAGCATGGCTCATGAATTTTCCTGATAACTTCTGCAGGACGGGAATGGCTCGTGAAAGAAATTGAAACCCGTTAGCGAAACGACTCACCCTGATGATTCAACACTGAATGTGAGGTCCATCTTATCATTTCGGCCAGAGTCAGCATCTTGTCCGGGTATCAAAAATACCGGGCAGGAGTTTGACGAATCCGGAAACGAGTATCGCCGATTTTGCGAGTCTTCGGCAAAGCCTTGCTCAGAAAAAGCGATGGTTATGGATTCCCGTACGACCTTGTTGAACGCTCCTCGTTCGCGGCATAAATATAGCACAAGCCCAGCGGCACAACACACGGACCTAATTCCCCGAAAACACGCAGACCACGACTTTGCCGTAGGTTGTCCGCTTCGAACATTCGCGGAGGGCCATGGAACGCGCCTGGGCCGGAGTGGAGCCGAAACCGGTTCCGTGTCCATCCGTACCAACGGCCAGGGCGCAATAGCCATTCGCTACCGACGCCACGATCTGAACGTCCTGTTCCTGGCAATGACGACGTGCTTCCTGGCAGGCAGCAGAGCGTGTATCGTACTCATACGAGTATCCGTATTTGCCCGTTTTGGGCGAATAGGCGATGGCGGCGAACGCGTTATCCTCTGACTCCATCAACCACGAAAAGTTCTCGCGATCGCGGTCCTGGTCTCGCTGTCGACGTTCCAATTGGCTGTAGTAGTCGTCTCCCTGCGCAATCATCGTTCCGATCAACGCGTTGCACAGAATCAGCGACATCAACGTGTTGCGAGTCATGTTTCTGCTCCTCAAAAAAACATTCTGAAAAACCGGGTTCCGTTAGAGCTTGCCCGCAGTCTTCGCATCAGTCGTGACGAAATATCGCAACAGACCGATTTCATCGAACTCGAAGATATATCCAAGCGGATCCCCCGCGATCGAAGTGCGAGCGATGTAAGCGTAGAGGGGTGTGGCTTCAATCTTCGTTCTCAGTGTTGTCGTGACATTTTCGGGAACCGTTTCAAGCGGCACTCTCTTGACGACGTAGTTCAGTTGGCCGTCTTCCAGGACTCCGACCTCCACAAACTGATACTCGGCAGGGGTGATGTCGACGTCACCGTCAATACGAGCTGTTTGTCGTTCTGCCCGAATCAGGATGCGCCCCTTCAGCGCGTAAAGACGCCCACCAGAATTCGGAGATGGTGCCCACAGTGCCTGAGGCCATTCCGCCTGCTTATCCACCTGGATTGCCGTCTTCATGACCACGGCGGGAACAAGTTCCAACGAAATCTCCTCCGGCTTTTGTTGGGCGATCGCAGCGGACGCCATGGCAATGGTCAGTACTGCACAGAATGTGGAATGGACAAACTTCATTTTCCTCTTCCTTTTTTTATGAGTGATGACATGGCTCATGTCATGCCCCATGCATGATGAGAGCTGTTCAATCGATTCCAGCGGAGCAAATGTGAATTTGGGGGCAACTTTTTTTTGTTTTCCGGTAATTGCCGCACGGCAGGACGTGAACCAACGGGCGTCACAGCATGGAAACGGTGAAGTCGGGAAACTCCTGGCAACCCAGAGCGACCTTGAAGGATCGTGGCCGAGTGGCTCAGCTTCGCGGTCTCGTGGGCAAGAAGCGTTTGATGTCGCAGCCAACGTGCCAACAGGTGGAAGTCCGACGCGAAGTGCCAGGCAGATCCGCTCACGGATTAAATGGCGCCCGGGTGGGATTCAAATCCCGAGTGACGAATCGGGCAGGAACAGGCAATCGCCGTGACCACCGTCCGCCCACATCAACCCGGAGAAAGCCCGGATCGGTGCGGCAAAGTAAACGACTCAACGCAAGGACGCATCCGTTGTCAAAGCTGGAACGCCTGGTAGACAAGACTGATACGTCCTGCCTCGCGTTACCACGGAAGGTACTTCGGGCCGGTGCTCGCACTGACACGCCGCGAAGATCTGTCGATGGTCAATGTATCCGCAATGCGGTGTGGCCTGCTGCAATCGAGCGCCTCCTCGCCGACGCGAGTTTTCATTTGGGGTCTCTGTCTGGATCGTAATCCGTCAGCGCGGTGCGACTCTGCAGGTCGAATTGTGATTGTGATCCATGGACCGACTCGGGGGCATGCCCCAGAAAAATATCCAGTTTTCTGAGTTCATACAGATGGGCGCCTTCAAGAATGGTCGGTGCCGTGTCGAGCTCGAGTGCCCCTTCGTTCACCAGCCTTTGGGTGTCACCTCCACCATAGTAAGTGGTTTGCACGGTGTACGCGCGCTTTCCCGAGACATCCAGCACGTAACACTTCTTGTCGTTTTCGGTCGCCAGTGATTTCATGAATTGACTGCCCATCATCAGCGGGGCTCGCGAGAAGTCCTGGTGGGGTGTCAGGAACAGCAGTTGGCCGGCGAAGTTGGCGGGCACCTCGCGTTCGACTTCGCCGCATGTCAGTGTCACATCGGAACCATCTCGATTATCCACCCAGATGGTGCAGAACTTGACCCGACGCACTTTAACTTCGTAATAGAGGTTGTCGGGGGCCGACTTCTTTCTCGCGGGCGGTCCACTCTCTGCAACAAACGGCGCCCAACCATCTGGTGTCAATGCCTCAACAGTCCAATACGAGTTAAGCGGCTCCGTGACCGGAATCTCGGTTGGCGAGCCAACAATCTCCCGGGTAAACACTGCACGGCCCACCTCCTTCTCATCCAGTCGGACACGAACTGTCGTTGGCGGAACTCGATCGAGTACGACGAAGTATTTGGGCGTCGTTTCCCGTCGGGTTTCCCGGGGAGCGTCGGAGGCAGATTTGCCACACCCGCTGAGCATGCAAATCGCCCCGAAGGCGAGATATGTGCCAAGCAGAGTTCGAGTCATGACAATAGTCTCCAATTTCTCTCCTGAGCGACGGCACTCTGGTTGAGGCAGAATGTATATCGATCGGGTAATTCACGATGCCAGCGGAGCCGGAAATTAGGTTGACGGGCTGAACCTCAAGGGGCGGCCGAAATCGCCGGTCACTTCCTGTAGCGGCTCACCGCAGCTTGTGGGGGCGCTTAGGTCGATTTTCCGATACGAATGCCGCTCACCTTGTTATATACACGAGTCGAGACAAGATTCCATCCATTGGAGCGTCGCTGCGTCGGTTTCTGCTTCGATAGCGCGTCTGAGCATAGAACGGTATGACGTCCTATCAACTCGCCACGATTGGGTTCTGTATGCGATAACGGATGCCGCAGCGCGGCGCACTTCGGGAAGCGGATTGTGGAGAGCCTGAAAAACCTCTTCTGGCTCGATGTCGTGGAGGATTCTCAGAAACTCTGTACTTGTCAGCAGCGATGGTGCCGAGATTGCGGCTTGACGAAGATGAGGCAGAGCTTCGGACCCAAATGAGATTAAGACATCTCGAATGATGTGTTCTGAGGCTTTTGCGTAAAACTGTACTTCGTCCGCTCGCAACCAAATCACGTCTACCAGAAGGGGGATCGAATCGGTTCCTACCGCACGGAGCGAATTTTCCAAGTCCGTATCCTCCATCCCGTAGTCGTGCCAGAACTCGCGTTCTGCGTCCCTTTCGAAAAGTGTCTCGACGAGCACTTGAATCAGTCCGGAGATGTGTGTCCGGTCCAATTTGCATAAGGCGACTGCTACGTTGGCGCGGACGACAGGATCATCATCGTGCAATGCACTTTCCAACGATGGCACCGGAATAGCTCGAATTTGAATTGCTTTGGCAGCCAGACGCCGCACGCAGGCCGCGGGGTCGTTCAAGCCCTGGTCCAGCGGCACGACGACCTCATCACCCGCGATGGAGTCCCGCATTCCCACTGTCAGCGCTGCCGCCGCACCAACCCGAATACGCGGATTCTCACTTTGGATTGCTGTTTTCAGTAACGGGATGCAATCCCTGAAGCTGGCATACTTCGCTTCACTCTCCTGGTTTCCGACATCCCAGTTCAAGATCTCACTGACTGCAACAAACACCCGTTCGTCCGGATCTGCCAGACTGTCGATCAACGCTGGTATGGCATTAGGACAATCCACCTTGAGCAGGCCCAGTGCGTTCGCCGCTCGTACGCGCCGATCTGAATCTGCATCCTGCTGCAAAACACGAATCAGGAAAGGCACTTGGGATTTGCCTATCAGAAAGATTGCCCAGCGGGGATCCCAGTCTCGTGAGCCATCTCCGTGATAATCCAGTAACGCGGGAACGGCCGCCGCCGCGGCAGGACCAATTCTTCCCAGTGCGTCCGCGGCCGCGGTGCATTTTTCCGGGTCATCCAATAACTGGATCAATGTTGGCACTGCGGCGTGCCCGATCGCGGCTAATGCGTGAAATGGATTAGCCATCCAGGCAGGCAAAGCAGCCAGTGCAGAAATCGCCGCTTCGGCGGCTGGACCGATCCGAGCGAGCACCCAGCAAAGATCTGATTCCTGTCTCGTCTTGAGAACCCTGATTAACGCTGGAACTGCCGGAAAAGCAGCCGGCCCTAGTGCCGCAAGTCATAGTTGAT
>JAGQQS010000888.1 GCA_020426105.1 Planctomycetaceae bacterium | reverse complement strand
CGGACAGAAACAGGATCAGCGTATTGTCGAAGGCGTTCATCGATCGCAGCTGGTCCAGCACCTTGCCGATCTCGCGATCCATCCGGTCAATCATGGCCGCATGAATGGCCATCTTTATGGCCTGAAATGACCGTTGAGTGTCATTGAGATCGTCCCATGGAAGCGGCAGGGAAACCTCGCCGGCGCCAAACTGACGCACCTGATCGGGAAAAGCGTATGGTGGCCCAAGGCCGCGTTCGGGATGACTCAGTTTTCCAGTAACCAGTCCCCGAGCAACCATCCGCTCGAATCTGGCCTGCCGCACTTTTTCCCAGCCATTGTTGTAGCGACCCGCATAGCGAGCGATGTCAGCGGGCAGCGCCTGCAGGGGGAAGTGCGGCGCGGTAAAAGCGATATACTGAAAGAAAGGCCTTTCTGCACCAGCCGCCCTATGTGATTGAAGACAGCGTACCGCATGATCGGCGATCGCAACTGTCGAATAGTAGCCGTCGCTGTCCGTGACAGCGGGCAGCGGGACTCCGTCCTCCTGATGCCGCGCGGGACGGAAGAATCGCCCCTGATCCTGCAGTTCATAGCTGCGGTCAAATCCCCCGGCAGCAGGAGTTCCGTCGATATGCCATTTGCCTGAGTAGTAGCACTGATAGCCAGCCGGTTTCAGCATCGCGGGAAGCAGAGGTGCCCAGACCGGCCTGACGAATTTCGGCCCTCCGCCACCAGCTAACGCAGGCAGCGCATCACGACCGACCTGTTGTGGATAGTATCCGGTCAGCAGTGCTGCTCGCGTCGGCCAGCAGCGCGCTGTGTTGTAGAACTGCGTGTACTGCAGGCCATGCTGCGCCAACTGATCCAGATGCGGCGTGGCGATTTCGCTTCCGTAGCATCCGAGATCCGAATAGCCGAGATCATCCGCCAGGATCACGACCACGTTGGGCTTTGCTGTCTCGCGATTTTCAGCACTGGTGGTAGTGACTGTTCCCAGCAGTGTCAGTATGAAAGTCAGGCAGGCTGTATACGGTCTCATCCTTCGTACTCAGACAGAAAGCCCATAAATTCGCGACGGTGCTCTTCTTCGTCGCCGAGTGCGGTAATGCACAGATCCTGTGTAACATAGTCAAAACCATCGCACAACTGAATGATCTTTGAATACTGCGCGATCGCCGCATCTTCGGCAACGATTACGCCCTTGATGACAGAAACCACGTCTGTCATCTTTTTGGGCGGCTGCAGGCTCAATTGCCGCGACGTAAACGATGCACTGCCGGGGACGATACCGCCAATCGTCTTGATGCGTTTTGCCAGCAACTGGGCATGATTCATTTCGGCAGCGATATCAGCCTGCAACGAAGATTTGATCTCCTCCGCCCGGACTCCGTCCAGATTGATCGAGCAGGCGATGAAGTTCATGACTGTCTCCATCTCCATCCAGTACGCGACGCAGAGTTCGGAGATGATGGTGTTACGCTTTTCCTGATCCGACATAGATCCTGCTTTCAGTTCGTGAATACTTGAAAACTCGCCGCCTGCAGATCACCCTGGTGAATTCGTGCGGCGTCAGAATGCGATATTGGTGTCCCTTCGATGACGCAGCATATTGTATTCGCCAGCTGCGAAAAAACGACTCGCCCATTTTCTGCAGGGTGCGGTACAGTCGTGGATATCGGTAGGTCCTCCTTGCCGAGGAGGACTTTCGCCGCAAGGCGAACCCGGGGGCGGTCGTCCGCTCAACGGCGACGTGTCGCTTGTGGGACAATGCGAATCTGGTCGCAGGTTGCAGCGAGCTGCAACGTCCTTTCCGGCAGAAAGGACCTACTTTGCCGACCGCACCCGTAGAAGCATCGCCATAGTGCTGCCACCACCGGCTAAACACCGGGAGAATCCTGCTCAGCAATATTCGCTGAACCCGTTTTCCCGAAGCGCATAAAAAAAGGCCGATCGGATTCAATTAAACCCGATGGCCTTTTTCAAGGAGCGAGGTTTCTCAGGCACTCGCTCAAATATACGGGCTCGTTTCTCAGGCGAGCCATCGTCTCTCTTGCACTGCGCTCTCAGGGCAGTGTGCTGCTTTCTCAGGGCAGCGGTTGGGCTCAAGGATCTCACTCCGAGCCCATTCTCTCTCTCGACGGAAAAGATAAGCAACGTCTGTGCCAAAGCAGCTCTGCAGGCGGCCTCGCGAAGCCCGAACATCGACCTGAAACAGTGTGCAAACCATTTCTGTGATTGCACTTAACGCTCTTTCACGATTTCTGCCCCACGTTCAGGATGTGCTCCAGCGGCGATGGTTCGTCGGATGCTTTTGAATTTCTTACAATGCCCGGACGTTGTAACGTTTACAAAATTGCAATTCAGAAAAGGGCTCTGTCAAAATAAGAATTTGGCGTAGTGGATGAGGCCACGAGTCGCTGCAGTTGCAGGGCTGACCGGGACTCGTGGCCTCGTCCACTACGATTCATCCCCTGTTTTGAGGCTCTGAATTTTTCGTGGAACACCGCCCGTGTCTGAAGTTTTGCCGTCTCATCCATTTCTGCCGCATGATTACTGGATGAAGAAAGCGCTGGATCAGGCGGTGGTGGCGTTTGATCAGGGCGAAGTTCCGGTCGGCGCCATCGTGGTGTATCAGGAGAAGATCATTGCCGAGGCCTGCAACCAGCGGGAGCTACTGAATGATCCCACAGCGCATGCGGAAATGATTGCGATTACTCAGGCCGCCGAGGTTCTGCAGTCGTGGCGATTGCTGGATTGCACGCTGTACGTAACGCTGGAGCCGTGTCCGATGTGTGCGGGAGCCATCGTTCAGGCCCGGATACCTCGCGTCGTTTACGGCGCGACGGATCCGAAAGCAGGCGCCTGTCATACACTTTTCAGCCTGACATCAGATATCCGTCTGAATCATCAGGCGGCGGTGCTGGGAGGCATCATGCAGGACGACTGTCGGGCAATTCTTCAGGAATTTTTCCGGCAGCAGCGCGCACTCGGTAAGAAATAGGTGCATGTCTTTGCCGCTGTCTGACAGGGACTGACGACCAATACCGCCCTGATTCACGCAGGACCTGCCGATGACCGGGGCAATCGGCAAAAACTGCCGACATGGATCCTTGTTTTACGGGGATTCGCCCATGGAGGCACGGAGTCGTCGAAGAAATGCAATCAAAACTTTAAGAGGTCTTGACCCAAATTTTGAGTTGGGATAAATCTCCCCTCGCACGCAACAGGTTTCCCGGCAGATTCAGCCAAACTGTTGCGACTCCCTTCCAAATCCTCCTGTTCTCAAACTCTGTTTGTGATACCGCCTTGCGGCGGCCGTCAAACGGGCCTCCTTTCTCATCTCAGTGGTTTCAGTGGTATTGCCGTTTTGCTTCAGCCGCACTGAAGCAGGCGAATTTGCAAAGACTGATACTCAAACCCGTCTCATCCGCCCGCACGCAGTTCATTGTCGGATTGTGCGCAGGCTAGTGATCCTGTCTTCAGGGAAGAAGCACATGCTGTCCAGAAGAATCGCCCTTAGTGCCACGCTCGGAGCGCTGGTTGTCCTGTTTCACCATGGAGTCGCTACGGCTCAGTTCTTCGGCAATGAATGCTGCGGAACCTCAATGGCCGCGCCAATAACCGCTGCCAGTGTCTGCACACCAATTCAGACCGTGCAGGCGACCTGCTATCAGACAGTGCCCGTCACGACATACGCACAGGTCAAACAGACTGTCGAAGTGCCGCATTATGAAACGGCCATGGAAAATCGTGAAGTCACGGTTTATAAGCCCGTGACAACCAGCCGCGAAGTTGAAGTCCCGACGGTGACCTATCAGAACGTCGTTGAGAATCGGACCGTCAATAAAGACATGGGCCGCTGGGTGACGAATTACCACCCGGTCGCAAAATGTGCTCCCTGTCAGGTCGATCCGCGACCCGGCGTGATGGGCTGGATGAATCGGACCGGGTATTCAATGCGAACGGCTTTTGTTCCGAACTATACGACATCACGCCAGTACGTCCCGAATATGGTGACCTGCAACGTACCCACCGTCCGACAAGTCGCAGTGCAGGGAACACGTCGCGTGACCGTTCAGGAAACAAAGATGGTGGCTGAACGCCAGACACAGCAGGTTGCCGTGCAGAAACTGGTCATGCGGAAACAGGAAGTTACCGTGATGCAGCCGCAGACCGCTTATCGTACCGTGCCGATTGGATCGTCAATGGCATACGGCGGATATCTTGGCAGCTCACAGATGGCTTTCGGCTACCCGATTCTCGACACCACGACCCAATCCGCGCAGCGACCATCCCCTGATCCTATCGGAGGCGGCCCGTCGCGCACGGCGACGAAAGATAACTTTGAAGCGGACAAACCGTACGACCGCAGTAGTTCCACAACACCGGCAGATGGAGCTTCTTACGAACCACCGGCCCGCGACGAAGAACCGATGATATTCGAGCCTTCAGTACGCCGAGAATCCAGCAAAGAAGTTGTGCCTGCCGCTCACCGCCGCTCCACCTCCACTGCAGCAGCCGACACCGCCTCTGCGGCCAAATCTTCCGGCTGGCGTGCGACACGCAAATCCAGTGAACACCGGATCTCGCAGAGTGACCTGAGCAAGCCTTCGATCTCGATGGCGGATTCCGTTCGCGAACGATAGTTGCCATCACGCTAACCATTGAAAAACAAGGTGGTGTCTCCCCGGCACCACTCACTTGATCCTCTCCCCCTCTCTCCTCTCCTCTCTCTCCTTTCTGGTTCAGGTTAATGCGTCCCCTCGCGGCACCGGTAT
>JAGQQS010000887.1 GCA_020426105.1 Planctomycetaceae bacterium | reverse complement strand
ATCGGAAATCGGAAATCGGAAATCGCTCTACCAGTTCACGTCGAATCGCATGGCGAGCAGGTCGGACTGCGTCGAACCATACGTGGTTTGAGCGGTCGTTACCGGATGAATCCAGTCAAACATGACTCGTGTGCGGTCATTCAGGTACCAGTTGAATCCAGTCGTAATATCGTTGTACTGGCCTTTATTAAAGTGATCGAGGTTCAGGTTGGAGTAGCGCGTTTTGACTTCCCATGCTCCGGGGCTGATGGCACCCGGAACGACAAAGAAATTCGATGTTGGAACGTTCCTGCCAAACTGTGCTCCATGTTGTCCGAACCTTTCGTAGATTCGGTTTTCCCCCGTCAGAAAATAGCTCAGATGAACATAGGCACCGCTCAGAGATTGCCCTCCGTCCGTCAGATTTACGTTTGCTGCATAAGCTTCGCTTTGCACCGTGACGGGCCCCATGACAGCAGCGAATTCCAGATTTCCGATCGTGTATGAATCTGCATCCAGCACGCCTGTGTCCACCAATGCGGGGCCAAGATGAGTTTGCGGCCTCGCAGCGAAGCGAACCTTGTGATCCAGATCGTGTGTATAAAGCACACCAGCGCCTGTGTGAATCAGGTAACGGCCGTTAGAAGGTTCATCGTAGAACGGGGTCCAGGTCACGCGTCCGCTCGCTCTAACCCCCTGATTGTCATCCACCCGCTGCTTCAACGCTTCAAAGTTGCCGTCGAAGAAGAGTCCAGTGGCCCATGTCACGCTCTGATCATCAGAGCAGTTGTACAACGCGACGCCAACCTGGCGATTCGGCGTGAAGATTCCTCCGGTTGGGATCGACCGTTCCAGAAAGATGTTCATCGTATCGTTGGTAACGGCCTCCAGCCCAAACGGTACAAAGAAGTTCCCGATACGTACACGGCCCAACCACGGAATTTCGTTGATCGAGAAGTACGCATCCTTCACATCGGGTGCCGTGACCGTCGTCGTGGGGCTGGTCGCTACCGTTTCCGGTTCAAGCGTCAGTTGCAATCGGAAGTCAAGCTGACCATATCCGGTCCCGTCGGCGGAAAGTCGCAATCTGCGAAATTCAAAATAGTTCTGGGTCCCCGGATTTCCCGTGATGGCCGGGTCTCCGTCTGCCCAATTGATGTAGTCCATCTGAATATGTCCGCCGAGTTTGACGGTCCATTTATCCGTTGAGACATCCTGCCAGCCTTCCGCTTTTTTGGTTTCGTCTTCCTTCTTCTTCGCGTCGTCTTCCTTTTTCTTTTTGTCGGCATCCGTGCGTTTCTTTTCAGCCGTTTCCAGCTGATCAATCCGCTTCTGCAGTCGCATGAGTTCGCTCTCAAAGGTCGCGTCGTTCGCGCCTTGAGACTTATCGTCCGCTGCCTGTTCGTCGTTCTGCGATTCTAAACTGTCCGGCACGAGTCTCAGATCTTCGAGCCCCTGAGATGCTCCTGGCTCATCGCGGAGCGGAGATCCGTCAGCAAGAGTCAGCCAGTCCGAGGAACCGGCAAAAAGAGCCGCGGAACTTTCATGCGGGAGTTCGCCTTCAAACGCTCGCGCCGACGCTAAGCACGTCAGCATCAGCGTCAGCATGATTGCAATGCCACGACCCACTTGAGATTTCGGGCCGTACTGGTTCATGTGCTTGACGCCTTCCGTGGCAAAGGGGCTGAGACCTGATCTCGTGGACGTCCTTGGAGTCTGCGAAAATCAACTCCGCCTCCGGTTGTCCGGTCAGCAGAAATGGCGATGTCCAGCTGTTGTGGATTTTCATCGAACCTTTCAGATATTTTCGGAATTATGTCTGTCTGTACTGAGCCAGCTTATCCCGCATTCAGTATTGCTTCGAAGTGATGTCGGCCCGGTTCAACATTGAGCGGCAAATTAATGCGCAATTTCAGCCCATTTCGGTGCCGCAGGACGAAACGTGCCTGAACTCCGAGATCTGTTCAGAAACAGCAGATTGCGTCTCTGGGCACTCAGATTCTTTGTCCCTGTTCGCGTCCGTCTTAGGTTGGGTCATTTGGGTTTGTCGATACTGAAGCTGTAGACCGTTCGCGATGTATACGTCTCACCGGGTTTGAGGACAGTTGTTGGAAATTCCGCGTGATTCACAGAATCCGGATAGTGCTGGGTTTCCAGGCAAACGGCACTGCGGTGGGCGTACGTTTTACCGCCTTTGCCTTTCTGCCCTTTCAGAAAATTGCCGGAGTAAAGCTGAACCCCGGGCTCTGTTGTGGTGACACGCATCAGTCGTCCCGACGCCGGATCAATCAACGCGGCGGCCAGATTCAGTTCCTTGTTCGATTTCTTCTTTTCGTTCAGAACAAAATTGTGATCGTATCCGAGTGCCGCGGTGGCTCCGACAGCTGCAATACGTTTGCCGATTGGTGTGCGTTTTCGGAAGTCCAGATCCGTGCCTTCCACGGTTTCAATTTTGCCTGTCGGAATCAGCGTATCATCCGCTGGCGTGTATTGGTCAGCATTCAGTCGCAGCAAATGATCCAGCACGGTTGAACTTCCTGCGCCGCCGAGATTGAAGTACGTGTGATTTGTGAGATTGACCGGTGTCGCCTTGTTCGTGGTCGCGTTGTAGGAAATTGCGACGGTCGTGCCGTCCGACGGCACAAAATAGTCCACGTCAATCTTCAATTCGCCAGGATATCCTTCTTCGCCATCGGG
>JAGQQS010000886.1 GCA_020426105.1 Planctomycetaceae bacterium | reverse complement strand
TCTGTACATCTTCAGCATCAATTTTTCCAGGACGTTTGGGATAGACAGTGGCTGAGATCTCATACAGATAATAGCTGCGTTCATTGCCCTGTCCGTCATCTCGCAGAACCTCACGGCCGCCAGGACGCTGATTATTGGCGGCCAGTTCTTTCATCCGATCACTGAAACTGCCCCAGGATGTTGATTCAGAAATCATCTGCCACATATCACCTTCTGACAAGGTAAGATTTCTCTCTTTGTCCTGAAAAGGTTTGAGCCAGATTTTCAGTGTCATCTCCAGGGGCTGACCGACGAAGACTTTCTCTTTGGCACCGCCAATTTCCACAAACAACAAGTTTCCTGTGTGGCTCTTGCTGGCAACAAATCGCAGTTTGTCCGTGACGACGTTGCGTCCATCGACCTTGATCGTGATGGGCGGGATTTCAAACGTGCCTTCGCGACGTGGAGTGATCAGATACTGCATCACGACGCTGCGTTTTTGCGTCTGTCGGCCATTGATAATTGTAATCTGTGAACTCTGCGACGGGGCACCGGCGGAGCGTATGTCGCATCCATCTATCTCAGGAAGCGTTGGCTGTTCATAGTTGGCAGCGTTGTTGATTGACAGCTGCAAAACGACAGGCATGCCCACCCAGCCCTCTTTTGTGGAGAGCCGCGCATCGACATCAGCGGCGGTTGCAGTACCGCTCAGACCCTGGAGTGTGAATGCCATCAGAACGATGACTGGACAGATCGTTGTTGGTTTCATGGTTTTCACCGTGATGGCGTGGTTTCACCATTTCAGATGTGGTATGTCCCGGGCCAAAGGTTAAACGATTAAGTCGATACGCCGTCACAACACCGAATGTGGCTGTGCCGGGCTTCCAGCCCTCAAAAAAATCGCAACTGCACTGTCAGCCGCCGCTTGTTGTCGTTAAACGATATCAATTCGAACTTTCTGCAAATTTGAAATTACAAATTCTTCGTTACCAATCCTTGTCAACCCGCACGCGGCGAGATCGTTCCTGTCGTTGTTGCTGCATTCGACGAAGCATGTCGCGGTCACGGACGGCCTGCAGCATTTTAAGGGCTTCTTCACGTGTCATGAGTCCGTCTTTGCCGTTTTGTTCGGCTGTGCCGGCTGCGGCTTCGGACTTCTTCTCCTGCTCCTGTTCGCTGGCGGCTTTCAGATCACCGGTTGGCACCGGCTCATGCTGTGCGGCCGACTCTTCCGCTGTGCCTTCATCGTCTGGCTGCTGCTCTCCGGTTGACTGTTGTGGCTTCTGGCTGCTGTCAGAATTCTTCGGTGGAGACTGTTGTTCTGATGGATTTTGTTGATCGCTCTTTTGCTGTTCGTCACCGGTTTGATCTGATTTCTGATTGTCGTTTTTCTGTGGATCTTCCTGCGGCTGATCAGCGGCAGTCTGTTCGTCCTGTTGCTGCTGCTGGTCAGATTTCTCCTGATCAGATTCTGAGTCCTGTGAATCAGACTTCGGCTGATCGCTGTCTTTCTGGGACTCATCTTTCTGGGACTCAGAATCCTGAGATTCAGAATTCCGGGATTCGTCCTGTTTCTGCTGATCTTTATTTTGCTGATCCTGCTGTTTATCTGCGTCCTGTTGCTGCTGTTTGTCCTGTTTTTTCTGCTCTTCCTCTTTCTTCTGTTCCTGCTCAAGCGTGCGGATCAGTTCACCTGCCAGTTCAATGTTGGCCCGAGCATCAGCATGATCCGGTTTCCCTCGAAGGGCTCCGCGATAATTGGCGATCGCTTTGCGAAGAAGTTTAATGGCGGCGGGTTTGTCCTGTTCCGCTGCCTGTAACGCTCCGGCATACTGGCAGTTGCCAAGGTTGTAGCGGCTGTCAGCTGCGAGGTTCGGGGAATCGGTCCCGACAATATCCGTGAAAAGCGCTTCGGCAGCCTCAATATTTCCTTTTCGATATTCAGCCACTGCCATGTTGTAATTCAGTTCGTCGCGCTGCTGTTCAACAGGGACAATTCGGCGATACGCATCCAAAGCTTCATCAACTTTGCCATCACGCAACAATGTGTTTGCAGCATTGATTTCGGTTGCCGTCTGCCGAATGCTGACTGGCGATTGTGCCGTGACTTGTGCGACCGACAACAGAATGACCATTGCGGCGAATGAGCAGCTGCCAAAATGTTTGAAGGTATTCATTGTTCGACTCATTTAAGATTGATCTGTACGGCGCTGTGAACCCGCGGGGCGAGCCCGCGGGCGACGGAATCAACTGACGACTTGCGCCGTGCCACTCATCGACGTTGAATTTGTTTTGGTTGATATTTGTGTGACAGTCATCTTCCGCGTCTTTCTTCCTCGAGTGGAGATCCAGATCTCCAGCAGCAACAGCGCCAGCGCCGGAGCAGCGAACCATTGATATCTGGCGATGTAGGCGTTGATCTTTGCCGTTTCGAATTCTGTCTGTTCCACATTAGCCACGTAGCCATGATAGATCTCGGCCATATTAACATTCCGCGTCCCTGCCGGGATATATGCGCCATTCGTATCGGTCGCAATCTGACTGAGGATTTGACCGTTCATTTTCGACCACACCTGCTGGCCTTCGTACTGGACGAAACCTCCGCGGCGGTCTTCGGTTTCCGGAATGCGTGCTCCCTGGCTCATATCGCCAAGGCCAACTGTAAAGATGCGAATTGCGTGTTGAGCGAACAACTCCTTCGCCAGTTCGTCCGGCTTACTTTCCTGATCTTCACCATCTGTGAATACGACAATCGTTTTATGATCGTTGGTCTTGCTGATAAATCCATTTGCAGCAGCATGCAGCGCGTCGCCAAGTCGAGAGCCACCGACGCGCACGGTCTGCGGACCGACTTCGTCGAGTACCTGTTTAAAGTCTTCGTAGTGGCTTGTGAGCGGAACGGATTGACGGGTCTCGCCGGCGAACACGACCAGTCCGACGCGATCCCCGGCCATTTCGTCAATCATATCCCTGATCTGCTGTTTGGCGCGACCGAGTCGATTTGGCGTGACATCTTCAGCCAGCATACTGCGTGAGACGTCCAGCACGAACATCACTTCAATGCCCTTCTGCGGAACTTCGCGCCAGGTTTTACCCCAGCGGATATCCATCAGGGCAAGGCAAAGTAAGGTCATGCTGGCCGCGATCAGGATCGCTGAGACCCAGTGCCCTGATCTTGTAGCGGGTGGCATAATCTGATTGCGAAGTCTGACTGTCGCAAACTTCAGTGCAGCCCGGCGCCGTGCAATGATCGCGTAGCCGGTAATGATCATGCCGATCACGACAACAGACAGAAGCCAGAAATAGTCGGGTGTTCCGATTTGAATGTCCATCGTTAGATCTTTCGATTTTAATATTCCGGCGAGCGGCTGGGCG
>JAGQQS010000885.1 GCA_020426105.1 Planctomycetaceae bacterium | reverse complement strand
TTGCCGTTAAACGATTGAGATTTGCCAAACCACCTATCGATCCAGCTCCGCCGCAATAATGTTGATACTCCCCAGCACAGCCACGACATCGCTGAGCTGATGATCCTTAATCATGTGCGGAAACATCGAGAAATGAATAAATGAAGGAGGTCGAGTCCGCGCGCGGTAGGCTCGAGTCTCCGCGTTGCCCACGATAAAGAACCCAAGTTCACCGTTCGGTGATTCCGTCGCCGCGTAAACCTGCTCCCGAGGAACCTCGTAGCCCCTGTTCGGCATTATGACTTCAAAGTGCTGAATCAGTCCCTCGATACTGCGATAGACAGAGGGCTTCGCCGGCAGAACCATGTCGCTGTCGACCGCGATATTCACGGGCCCGCCGGGAATGTTTTCCACAGCCTGCTCGATGATCTTCAGACTCTCAAGCAATTCCTGCATTCGCACCAGATATCGGGCATAACAGTCACCGCTCTTCGAACAGACGACATTGAAATCCAGATCTTCATATGCCAGATAGGGCTCATCGCGGCGCAAGTCGCGTTCGACACCGCTCGCCCGCGCAACGGGGCCACTCGCACTGAGATTGATCGCGTCGTCCTTGCTGAGATATCCGATTCCCTTCGTGCGATCCACGAAAATTCGATTCTTTGTCAGCAGCCGATCCACCTCGTCGTAGACCTTCGGAAACTCTTTGATGAACTTCCGAACGCTCCTGATCCATTCCATATCCACATCGAACAGCACACCACCCACACGAGTATAGCTGGTATGAAATCGCTGCCCGGATGCCATTTCCACGATGTCGTAAATGTGTTCGCGCTGCTGGAAGAAATACAGAAAAGCGGTAAATCCTCCCAGATCAAGGGCCGTCGTCCCAAGATTCAGCAGGTGGTCATGCATGCGCATGAGTTCGGCCAGGATCGTTCGCAGATACCTGCAGCGCGGCGTCAATTCAATATTCAGCAGCTTCTCGACAGAATGATGCCATGCGATCTCATTCGCCAGCGGCGACAGATAATTCATGCGATCGACGATCGTGACATACTGGTTAAAATCCAGATGTTCACCAAGCTTCTCAAATCCGCTGTGCAGGTAACCAATATATGGCACCGCTTTCAGAACCCGCTCACCGTCCAGCGTCAGCACTAAACGCAGCGTTGTGTGCGTCGCTGGGTGTTGAGGCCCAAAGTTCAGCGTCCAGACGTATTCTTTTTCCGCCGAATCAGCTTCCAGATTATCAACAGCAGTTAAGGGCATCGAAGAAGGCCGATGGAAAGGGGGAAACGTGCGACATCGACAGTAGTTGTTTCAAACCCGTATGATGATCGCGACGCCTCAAAACAAACAGGGCAGCACGAATGGAAACAATTTTTCCCATTCACTGCATTCTGGCAGAGATGCTGAAAATGACCAGAGATGTCGCTCTTCCGTCGCTTCACTGAGAATCTCCGGGTAAATCCAGCGGTTACCGGGCGAGACTTGCCGCAGAATGCCTGAGAACCCTGAACGAAACCTCCGCGGCTCACGCAGGTTGTGTGAGGCGGCTCTAATTCTCCAACTGAGCAAAAAGTGCTCCGGACAGCGTCTCTTTGTTCGCATTCCTGCCACCCTGGACGCAAAACAGCAACGGAGACACACAGCAGAAACGCGACCTGCTTCCCGCCGCAAAGACCTCATCTACCCTGTTCAACCAGGAAATAAATTTACGGGAAGAGAATCGGACAACCACCCGACCACCGGGCGTCCGGCGCGCAACGGGGTGGTCAGGAATTACCCACACTGAACATCAATTAGTTGTCAACTGCTTCCGCGGCTTCCTGCTTCAGTCGCTCGAGGACCTCCGGATTCGTACACTGATCTTTAGGTACCGTGCACAACTCGCAGATCGATTTTCCGTTCTGCCCCGGCATGGAAGAAAGGCCTCCGCAACTTCCTTTTAATTCGCGGTTTTTGGCCAGCACGCCAACAGCCATTCCGGTCACGGCCAGCAGAAAAATCGCCAGGGCCAATGCGAACGGTATCCATCGTCCGTTATCATCAGTGTTTCTTTCGCTGAAGCCAGACGGTGCCTGCGCCGGGGCATTCTCAATAAACTCGCCCGTCGCATGTTCAACGACGGACTTCTCATCAGCAACATCCAGGTAGAGCACAGAAATGCCATGTTCCCTGGCAAACAAAAACCCTTTTTCAGTTCCCATCACCATCAATCCGGTGGCCAGAGCATCTGCAGTCATGCATGAAGCATTGAGCACGGAGACCGATGCAGGAGGATTGACGACCGGCCGGCCTGTTGTCGGATCAATCGCGTGCGAGTACCGCACCCCTTTGATTTCAAAGTAGTTTCGATAGTCACCGGAAGTCGCGACTGACTGTTCGGTGCATTCAAGTATTCGTTGAATTCCGCCAAACGGTGACTCTACCCCCAAACGCCACTTTTCGCCGGTGGATTTGACGGTCCCGGTCCGGTCTTCACCACCGATATCCACCACATGGGACGGATAGCCGAGCGACGTCAAAAGTTCGGACACCCGATCAACCCCATGCCCCTTTGCAATCGCGGACAGATTTAAAGTGATCTCAGGCCGGGATTTGCGGATCGCCGCCGGCTCAGACCGCGATTCAACATACTGCATTCCCGTCTTGCTTCTTGCGGCATCAATTTCTTCCTGGTTCGGAAATGTTTTTGGCCGTTTCGCACCGAATCCCCACAGATCAATCAGCGGCGCGACTGTTGGATCGAATGCTCCCGCAGTCAGCTCATAAACACGAATCGATTCTGCCACGACCTTCGCGAACTCCGGGCTGACGGAAAACCAGTCGGTGCTGACGGACGTGTTAAATTTAGAAATCTCCGATTCCGGATCCCATGTGGACATCTGCTGATTGACGTCCTGCAGACAGGTATCAATTTCCGTCTGGATGTTTTCCCGGGCAGCCTCGTCGCCGCCATCAATCACGATGGAGTAGTACGTCCCCATCGTCTTGCCGTTGAATTTAAGCGTATCGCCATTTGCAGCAGGCAGCGCAAGCAGCAGAAGAACCAACACACAGGAAGGGATCCCGATCAATTTATGCATAACGGCGCCAGTGGGTTCAGAAAACGGACGTGTATCCGGATATTATACAGAATTTGCGGCGAAACCGGGTTCCAAATTGAGCCTGACACATACATTGAACTAAGCTCGTGTCATAAATGGTCTTTGACAGGCTGTGTGCGCGCGTGATGAAACAAGTAACTCTCAATCCAGGCTGCCTTTACGCAAATTCGAGCCCACCGCATCGGCTCAGAAAAGGGGTCAGGAACC
>JAGQQS010000884.1 GCA_020426105.1 Planctomycetaceae bacterium | reverse complement strand
TTCGCACTGACGACTGTCGGGATCGGCATGTTGCTGATGGTCGTGATGGGCATGGGCGGCATTTATCGCGGCGTGGTCGAAGACGCAACGCTGCTGATCGACCGCGTTGGTTCCGATCTGTGGATCGTCCAGCGGGATACACGAGGTCCGTTTGCGGAGCAGTCGCGTGTTCCCACAAATCTGGTCTATCGCGCAACGGCTGTGCCCGGCGTTCATTCGTCGCGAGAATTTGTTTACCACACGATCCAGCGCGAACGCGGCGGTAAGCCGTTTCGAATGGCAGTCCTTGGACTCAGCTGGCCCAATGACAAAGGAGACTGGGTCCCGCTGATCGCCGGTCGGCCGCTCGCTCAGGCCCACTTTGAGATGATTGCAGACAAGACCTTGGGGCTGACCGTTGGCGAACAGGTGGAACTTGGCAAAGAGACGTACACCGTCGTCGGCGTCACCAGCAATATGATCAGTTCGGGCGGCGACGGCATCGGTTTCTTTTCGATCGCGGATGCACAGGCCATTCAGTTTGACGTTCCCGGCGAAGCCGTGCGGCTGGAACGCGAAGCTCGCGAAGCCCGAGGCCGCGATTTCGAACTGGCCATTCAACAACCCGGCATTCTGGAAAATGCCACGCGACCAGCCAGTCAGCTCCCCGCCATTGCCCGACCTCAAATCAGCGCGGTGATGGTAACCGTGTTGCCGGGCATTGATGTGAATCAAGTGGCCGAAATTATGTCCGGCTGGGCGGACGTCTCAGTCTTCACTCGAGAAGGTGAGCGTGAATTGTTGCTCAAAGGTTCCGTCGAAAAAGTGCGGCGACAAATCGGATTGTTTCGAGTCCTCTTGACGGTCATCGCGGCCATCATCATGGCGTTGATTCTGTACACACTGACGCTCGATAAGATTCATTCTATTGCTTTATTGAAACTGATCGGTGCACCGAACACGGTCATTCTTGGAATGATCCTGCAGCAGGCGTTGATTTTGGGATTCGCAGGCTTCGGCATCGCATGGCTGGTCGGACAACAGTTGTTTCCGATGTTTCCTCGCCGCGTCATCATCGCCAATGCCGATCTGCTGCAGCTGGGGGCAATCGTGTTTGTAATCTCCGTGGGTTCCAGTTTTCTGGGCATCTGGAAAGCGATGAAAGTGTCCCCCAATGAGGCACTTGCATGACTCAGAATGCCACCGAACCACTTGCGATTGATGCCTTCGGACTGACGAAAATCTACGGCAGCGGCAATACCGAAGTCGTTGCGATGCGTGATGCTTCCATGCAGGTTGCTCAGGGAGAAGTCGTCGCGCTGCTGGGGCCCAGTGGTTCCGGCAAGTCGACTTTTCTGACCGCCGTGGGGCTGATCAATCCGCCGACGTACGGTCGTATCACGATCAAAGGTCAACTGGTTCTTGACGGCGAGACGGCTCAGGCCAACCTGCGATCATTTCGCCGTCAACACATTGGATTCATTTTCCAGAAATCGAATCTGATTCCATTTCTGTCGGCAGCAGAGAACGTCCAGATTGCCATGGAACTCAACGGTGAGACCCGCAACTTCGCCCGGCGGCGTGCGATTGAGTTGATGGACTATCTTGGCGTCGCTGACCGGGCCGGCAACTTTCCTGCGATGCTTTCCGGCGGACAGCAGCAACGAGTCGCCGTCGCCCGCGCGCTGGCCAACCGCCCGAGTGTTATTCTGGCCGATGAACCCACCGCCGCTCTGGATGGGAAACGCGGCCGTCAGGTAATGGAGCTCTTCGCCAAAGTCGCTCACGAGCAGGGAGCCGGTGTGATCGTCGTCACGCACGACCATCGATCACTGGATGTGTTTGACACCATCTACGAGATGGAGGATGGACGCATGCAACGCAAAGCTGAACTAGCTGAGACAGCAATGCACTCGGATGAATCCGGTGGACGAACCTGATTCCGTACTGATCACGACTAAAACAACGATGGCGCAACTGATTCGCGAAAAATTCCTCACGAATGGCTGACTGATGAAAACGTTACTTTAACACTTCCTGATCCTGTCGTTATCCCTGCTGATGGCTGTGCATACGTTCCGCTGCTGAACCAGGTTGTCAACAGTCACCAGCCATCGATGGCATCAGAATCCAGCAACGGGCAACTGATATCGTTGTTCATTCGGTCAACTGCAGCACTGTCTTTGAAGCCTGAACCAGTCACCGTGCAAACTATGGTTGCCTCTGGGGAGATTTCTCCATGCTTTACTGCCTGTAGAGCTCCCGCGAGCGCCACCGCGCCGGCGGGTTCTGTGAAAACACCTTCTTCGCGTGCCAGGCGTTTCTGCACTTCCCAGACGAATTCGTCAGTGACAAGATGCCCATTTCCGCCAGTTGCCCGGCAGGCCTCCACCGCAAGATCCCCATCGATCACGCTTGCCACCTGCAAACCGCTGACCTGCGTTGTGCAGCGGACTTCCTGAGCTTTCGTCGCACCCGCACGCAGAGGTCCGGCAATCGTGTTGTTGCCTTCGGGCTGAACGCATTCTACGGCAGGTGGCTTCGCCAGTTGACCACGGCTCACAAGCAGCTGAAATCCCCGCGCCAATGCGACACAAAGACCACCACCGCCTGCCGGACAAAAAACATGGTCGATGCCTGCCGACAACTGCTCGGCCAGTTCAAACGCCAGTGTCTGAACGCCTGACATACCCAAAGGACTGTAGACAAAAGCGCTGATCTGCATCGCTGAATCCGGTCGCTGCCCCAGTCGCTGCAGTTTCGCGAGAACTTCCGTCGTTGTGGCTGCATCGGTGCCGAATTTTTTGATGCGGGCAATTTTAGCTCCATAGGCCATCATCTGACTCAGCTTACCCAGGGGCGCGCCTTCGACAATCGCAATCCGGCATTCGATACCTGCTGCAGCACAGTAGGCCGCGAGGGCCGCTCCAGTGTTACCGCTCGATGTGGCAATACATTTCCTCTGCCCCTTCGCGAGCATGTGTGAGACCGCGGCGAAAGCGAAACGATCTTTGTAAGAGCCGGTTGCATTGCCATGTTCAAGTTTCAGATACAGATTCTGCAGACCCGCCGTCGGCCCAATGCGGCGGGAACGCATGACAGGAGTGTCTCCTTCGCCAAGTGTCAGTCGAGCCGATTCGGGGACCGATTCGATCAGGTCAGCCCAGCGCCAGATAGTCATGCAGTGCTTTCTTCGATTACCCAGGAACGAGATGTCACGACGAATGACATGTTTATTCGTCAAACACGTATTCGCCCGTCGGGTGGATTATAGAAAGAGGCTTCGGTATGGGAAATTAGCGAGCGAAAACGGGGCCAGGTATCCCTGGCAGGTGAACTTGCTTCCTTCAGGCAAGCTGACAGATTCCACGTTAGTTTGTCGATTGCACGCAGGCTGCGTATCCTGCGGTTATCTTTGTGCCGCAGCTTTTGCCTGATAAAATCCACCATGCCCGATTCCATTTCATCCGACATGCCTGAGTTTCTCCAATCACTGAATCCACAGCAGCGATCTGCCGTGATGCATGGCGACGCACCGTTGTTGATTATCGCCGGTGCAGGCACAGGCAAAACAACGACGCTGGCCCATCGGGTGGCGTGGCAGATTGTTTCCGGCACCGATCCGGCGCGCCTGTTACTGCTTACTTTCACCCGTCGCGCGGCGGCAGAAATGCTGCGGCGCGTCGAGCAGATTCTGGTGCAACTCGATCCCGCAACCGTGAAAGACCCATCCGTCTGCCAGCGTTCGTCAATTCGTCGCATCGCGGGGGGTACTTTTCACTCTGTGGCCACGAATCTGTTGCGACGTTATGGAAATCTGATTGGCCTCCATCCTGATTTTACGATCCTGGATCGCAGCGATTCAGAAGACCTGATGAATGTTGTGCGTTCGAAGCTTAACCTGCCGAAAACAGAAAACCGTTTTCCTCTGAAGTCTACCTGTCTGGACATCTACAGCCGCTGCGTGAATACCCAAAATTCACTCGAACTTGTGCTCAAGCGGTATTTTCCCTGGTGTCTGGAACATCAGGAACGACTAAGTGAACTTTTCAACAATTACACGAGCACCAAGGAACAGCAGCGCGTCCTGGATTTCGACGACCTGTTGCTGTTCTGGAACGCGCTTGCCGAAAACGCCGATGGCGGACAGATGCTGCGGCAACAGTTTCAGAAAGTATTGGTTGATGAGTATCAGGACACGAATATTCTGCAGGCTCAGA
>JAGQQS010000883.1 GCA_020426105.1 Planctomycetaceae bacterium | reverse complement strand
GACGCGAATACACGCGAATAGCGGCGGTGATCATGTGTGGGTTCTTCCACGCTCAGGACGGCTACGTTTGCCGGTCGCGACACAACCTGATGACCAGCCACACGACCGTACCGGAACCCAGCGTCACCGCCGTACGAATCAGGTCATGGCTGTCGTGGCGGAACATCATTGCGATCAGAATGAGGGTACTCAACACGTAAAAGGCAGCCGCTATGAGCGTCGCTGCGGAAGGGCGTCGTATGGCCTGATTTTCACCCGACGTGGTGGCTCGAAGCGGCATGAGCAGCGTAGCTACAGTGACGGCAGACGACAGAGACAACGTCACTCCCAGAAATCCCAGCAGGTCTCGCAGATTGCTGACGAGGACCAGAGCCACTGCCAGACCTGCCTGCAGCAGCACGGAGCGGCGGATGGAATTCGGTCCGGTCCTGAACGCGGCGAAAAAAACGGCGTCATCGGCCATGCGTGATATCACGCGCGGGCCGATCATCAGCATTCCGGCGACGGACGACAGCGTTCCCAGCCCGATCGCGATGCGAATCAGGAGTTCCAGAGGCGAACCGCCGATTGCGTGTGCCGCGATCGATGCGACGCGCGGGCTGCCAAGAATCTCGACAGCAGGTGTTGCGGTCACGAAAATCATGTTCAGCAGCAAGTACAGAATGGTCACCAGTACTGTTCCCAGCATGAGCGATCGTGGAACAGTACTATCGGGATGGTATACTTCCGAGGCCGCGTAAATGGCCGAATTGAATCCTGCGTAGCTGAGTGAAATAAACATTACAGAAGTTGACATCGCCAACAGGGTTGGCCAGGCCAGGAGCGGCGGCAGCGCTTCTGCAGTCGCTTCCCAGTGCCATGGATGTGTCGAAATTACAGACAACGCGACGGCCAGAAAGCTGAACAACGCCAGCAGCTTGATTGCTACGATGGCATTCTGCAGCCAGGCAAACAGCTTCACCAGAAATGCGTGTCCCAGACCAAAGATCACAATCACGGCGATCGCCGCCGTTCCAGGAGGTAACGTGGATCCTCGAATTCCATCGGGAACCACATACTCTTCAAACGTCAACGCGACCAGAGCGATGGAGCCACTGAATCCGACGGTCAGGGAAATCCAGCCGGCAAGGAATCCGAAAAACGGATGCAGCATGCGCGACAAATACAGGTATTCACCTCCGGAATATGGCAGCCTTCGCGCCAGTTCCCCGTACGCGACAGCGCCGCTGAGGGCGATCAGGCCGCCGATCGACCATGCAAGCAGGACGCGGCCTGGTGATTGCAGATCCGCGAGCGCAAAACCGGAAGTCGTGAAGACGCCTGAACCAATCATGCCGGCGATTACAACGCACGTCATCGTGGTGAGGCCAAAGTGGGCAGCATTGGCAGGCGTCGGTGTCGTTTTTTTCGTCATCTCTCCAGCACCATGATCTCAACCTTGCGGAAGTCGATCGGGTGGCTTTCAGACTGGAGCGAAATTGTGCCGCCGGTCAGCATCAGGTGGCCGTCTTTAATGAGCGGCCTGGCATTTTCGTCGCGTTCGTCGAGCTGAGGTTTGCTGTATTCCAGCACAACTTCACCATCCAGCAGATGTCGGATGATTTCATTGTTGTGGACTTCAATCTCAGCGGTAACCCATTGCTCACCGTGATACGTCTTTGAAGATGAACTGATACAATGCTGCAGCTTCAGCTCGTCATTCATCACCACGTTGGTCCCGGGTGTACAAAGATTCGATGTGGTACGTTTGTCTTTGCCATTGCCACCCAGCAACTGGACTTCGATTGAAACAGGGAAATCCTGGTCCCTGGTCATCGACCGCGGATCCTGTCCGTGGATCATCACGCCACTGTTTCGAGTTGCCCAGCCGGGGCCTTCAGCGCACTGTTCGCCGACGAATCGGTATTCCACCCGAAAGCGATAGTTCGAAAAACTATCCTTATAAAATAAGTGCCCGAACTGTTCACCGAATTTTTCGTAGCGGCCGCCATCGTAGCGAACCTGCAGCAACCCATCACGAACTCGAAAAGTGTCGCCATTGTTGTCGCCCAACTCGCAGTATCGAATCTTCGGTGTCCAGCCCGTCAGGTCTTTGCCGTTAAACAAAGAAACCCACTCGCCCTTCGGATAGTCGCCTTCGGCAGCTTTCGTCTGGTCGAATCCGCGGGCGCTGAACAGAACTGCACACAGAATTCCGAGGAGGACTTTCATAGAATACCTTATTGTCCGATTGAATAAAGATAACTGAACGTACGAAAGAAAAGGTGGCCATCTGCCGCGGATGGTGAAGCACGCATGCCTTCGGCCAGATGATTCCTGGCGACCAGCTCGTAGCTGTCCTCCGCTTTGACAACGTAGCAGTCGCCCGCTTCATTGCAAAAGTAAATAAGTCCATTGGCTGTGATCGGAGTGGCCGTAAACGTGCCTTCAACGCGATCTCGCCAGACATCTTCTCCGGTTGCCGCATTCACGCAGGCGATCACTCCATTGTTAAGCATACTGAACACACGCTCGCCGATCAGCAATGGTGCGCTCAGGTCAGAATTACCTTTGTCACGATTCCAGACCACGTGTGAATCAGAAACATCGCCCCGTGTCGAATCATCCAGACGCACGCTGAGCAGATTCGAACCTCGCGTGCCGGTATTGATGATGGCATGCTGTTGAAAGAACATCGGCGGAGAAGACGCGTTGTAGTCGTCGTGCCGGATCGTCCACAGTTCTTTGCCTGTCTCAAGGTCATATGCAAACGCGGCCCTCGAACCGACAGAAACGACCTGTGCCCGCCCGTTGACTTCGACCACGTTGGGGGTACTGAACGCCTTTCGCATGTCACCATCCCGATGCGGCTTGCCATCTTCGTTAAGATCACCATAGTCGGTAGTGCGATCCGTGCGCCAGAGCGTTTCTCCGGTGTGCTTATTCAGGGCCGTGAGGAATTGCTGATCAATTCCGTCGTACGTCAGAATCAGGATGTCACGCCAGACAACAGGTGACGAACCGGGTCCACGAAAATGTCGACAGTTGATATCGCGCCGCTGCCAGACAACATTGGTTGTCTCCGGATTGAGGCGCGCTGTGCCGTAGGTTCCGAAATGCACGTAGAGCGCATTGTCTTCCAGCACACACGATGGAGAGGCATAGGTGTTGACTTCGTTGCCCAGCGGTTCCGGTTCCGGATTTTCAAACAGCAGTTTGTGATGCAATACCTTACCCGTGACCTGATCAATGCAGTCCACGAATTGTTGTTTGCCATCCTTTGTCGCCGAAGTCAACCAAATCCGTCCATGACCCACAATGGGTGACGAGTGACCGAACCCTTCCAGCTCAATCTTCCAGGCAATATTCGATGGGGGCTCTTCCGACCACTGCGTCGGCAAATCCCGCGCATCCTCTTTCGCAACATGTCCGTCGCGCGACGGTCCCATTCGATTCGGCCAGTTCAGGCGATCTGATGCAGCAACAGTTCCCGCACCGAAAACATCGCCGGCCCATAAAATCAGGCAGATTGCGAACCACGCCCAATCGGCAAGTCGATTCGTTAAAACCCGTCCATCAACAGATCCGTAACTTTCGGGCTCGTGTATGGGCCTTGGATGTCCGAAAGTATCGTCAATCCCGTCGGCGGAGCGACGGG
>JAGQQS010000009.1 GCA_020426105.1 Planctomycetaceae bacterium | reverse complement strand
AGCTTGACGCCATGACGGGCGACGAAGGCATCTTGGTATTCCGCCCGCAGCCGCTTAATGGCGGACATGTCGCATTCGTTGAACGTGGTTAGCAGCGCTGCGGTCTGTTGCGCTTCGACCAGTCGGCGGGCAATCGTTTGCCGCATGGGCGACATCGGAACGCGGCGAACTTCGCGAGCGGTTCCAATCCCGTCGCCTCCTCCCTGCAGATGACGCTGGACATCTTCCTTGAGCACCCGACCACCTGGACCGGTTGCCGCGACCTGTCCGGCGTCGACCCCATGCTGTCCGGCGACGCGCGCGGCGGCGGGCATCACGACGGCCTCACCTTTGCCACCGGTTGGAGTCGTCTTGGTCGAGGCGGCTGGTGATGCTGCGGACGATCCCCCACTGGACTTTCCGGCCGGAGCCGGTCCCGGTTCCAGGAGTGCTATCGCTTCGCCGATCGTGGCTGTGCTGCCAGCAGCCTTGAGGATCTTCGTGATCACACCCGCTTGCGGAGCGGGGACGTCGAAAGTCGCCTTGTCGGTCTCCAGGCCCACGATGTTGCCATCCACCTCAACCCAGTCGCCCGGTTTGAGGTACCACTCGCCGATAAACACTTCGGTAATCGATTCCCCAACGGAAGGAACCTTAATCTCGACGGCCATGTTGAACCTTGTAACAACCTGATTGCTGCGGAAGGGAGCGCGTTGTGTGCCGAGGATCAGCCCCGGTTGGGAGACCAGTCACAAACGAGCAAACCACTTTGGGAATCGTGCGGACTGGCACTCAATCTGAGGACAGGCGATGCGAATCGGACCAGCTGGTGAGCATTGCCGAGACACGGCCTGGACGCAAGCGAGCCTGATGAGGATTTTCCATGAATCCGTAACCCGATGCACTTACATGCACGCTCATCGATCTTAGTCACCCTGAGGCAAGCGACCAGCGAGTTCAATGACCAACGCTCGGTGCAGGGTGTGAGAGTGATTCCAATGCCATGCGCAGTTCACGCAACTGGATTGGTTGCGTCAGCACCTTCCCGCGGTCACTCAAAGTTCCGAGAGATTCGACAAGATCACGCTGGGAGCGGCCAACCACCACCACGGCGCCCATGCCTTTTGTTTGCCCAAGCGAGAGCGCCTGCTTGAAGTCTTCGGCGACGCGTTCGCCGCTCGAATCGGCAAAGAAGACGACCATGTCCGGCGGATTATTCTTGATCCGGGTCAACGCGCGTTCGGGGTCGCTCAACAGTAAGACGCGATACCCATGTTTGCTCAGATAGTCCCGCAGAACATCCTGCATCTTGGGGCGGTCCTCCACGCAGAGCACAGTTTGGGACGTGCGTTTCGCCGGGCGACTTGCAGGGACGGTCGGTTCATGGCCCAACTCCCGCAAGATCGACTCCAGTTCCACAACGACCTCACCCGCTGATTGATGCCGCAGCGCTGGATTCACCTGCAGCAGGCGATCGACAAGTTGGCACACCCGGAAGCTCAGGCGCGGCAAATGGCTCGAAATTGGACGGATGTCGCGATAGCGTGAGAAGCGTTTGCGTTCTTCGCGATCGCTGGTGCGCGGGTAGGGTTCTTCGCCGGTGAGGAGTTCGTAAAGAATCGTCCCCAGGAAGAACAAGTCACTGCGGGGATCGTTCTGGGGAGCATCGCTGCCCCGTTCGAGCGTCGAGTATTCCAGTGCCACTGCCAGATCGGGGCCATCTTCCCGACGCAGCATTGCGTCATCGGCCGCGAGGCCGAAGTCGATTAACTTCGCGACCCCCTGACTGCTCATCAACACATTCGTCAACTTCAGGTCGCGGTGTGTCACCCCCTGCTGCAACGCATACTCGAGACCGCGCACCATATCGAGCCCGTACCGGCAGGCTTCAACGGAATCGAGCTTGCGCCGAATCTTCAGGAAGTCGCGCAGATTTCCCCCTTCAACAAACTCCATGGTGATGAACTTGTACCGGCCCTGTTCGCCCGTTTCGTAGATGGGAACGATGTTTGGATGCTTCAATCGTTTCCCGATGTCTCCTTCTCGCAGAAACAGACGTACTGTCGATGGATCAGCATTCCAACGTTCACGCAGCACCTTGATGCCAATCATGCGTCCATCGTCGACTCGCGAGCCGCGATACACTCTGGCGAAGCTCCCCGCTGCGTTTCGATACAGCAGTTTGCAGCCCCCCAGGACGAGTCCGTCGACATCTCCCTTCCGGATGCGTTGCGACTGCAGTGGCGTGAGGAGTTGGCGCCGCTCCAGAATCGCCATCAACTCTTTGGCCGAATTGGTCGTCAACTCACGACGACAGGCGGCAATTTCCTCCGGAAAGACGAGTTGCGACTGCACGAGCAGGCTTTCCAGGTCGTCCGCCGAATGAGGAACCATGAGGGAGTAGTTCGATGAACAGAGAGTACGCGAAGGAGGTGACTCAGCATTGAGGCAAACTGCGCGCCACCTTGTAATGAAGATGAGGACCATCGCACCCCCATGGGGCATCGACCTTCGCAATATCGTACCATGGGGGGCCGCGTGGTCAATTCCGACCGCAGTGCCGGTCTCTTCGGCAGACTCCCTACGAACTGCTGGACAGGGCAGTGCGCCCGATGCGGCAGGGATGGTCCCGATCCACACAGGCGATCGAGCAGCACCGATCGCGCCTGTTTCAACCGCGCATCTCACACCATCCACACTACCGTGCGGGAACTTCCGCACTCACACGGAGAATTGTTGCCTGCGATTCCGTGCGTTGCTCAAACTCAGCAACGGAAGAGCTTGTCGGAAACAACGGACGCAGCAGCTCATGCTGTTGCTCCACCACAGCCAGGTGCTGTTCAGGCATGCTGGCACACATCCGCGCCAATTCGACACAGGCGAGCGTTTCCCGCAGCGCTTCCAGTTGCTGTTCCCGTTGCCACTGGGTGTGTGCGCGTGAGAACAACCGATTCGTGAACTGCAATTGATGGGCCAGTTGAAGCTCCAGCCGCTCCAATCGCTGTTGAGCTGATGTTGCCGAAGAGAGGGCCATGGTGCCTGGATGCGTGGCCGGATCCCCCTCGGCAACATGCTGCTGTTGCCGCAGGAGATGACTCGTCCAGGCGCGGCTGACCCGCAACATGCTCACCGCGAGTTGTTCAGGATCAACGTCGAGGCGGTCGAGCTCGCGCGAGATCGCGGTATCCTGTCGCCATTGTTCCGCCTGCCATTGCGGATCCAACCCCTGACGGAATCGTAGTCGTTCTTCGGCGACCCATTCCGCCAAGGATGAGTACAGGCTTTGCTCCGCCGTTTGCGACTCATACTGTGGCAAATCGCCACCAGGAAGTTGCTCCGCGATCTGCACCAAAGCCTGCAGTTCGACAGCGGTCAGGGGGTCGTCCAGCGCGACCTGTGGCAGAGCCGTCAGTTGTGAAGCGGCTCCGTTCACGTTCTCCACACGATGCCCCGCGAGTTCGTCGCGGGGACTCGCCCCGCATCCGACAAGTAACGTGGCAGCCAGCAGCCAGCAGCGAAGTGATGGCAGACCTTGGAGCGACATCATCGTGTCCTTCGTGCGATTCGCGCCGTTGAACGTCCAGACGCGTGAGGTCATCATCAGGAGTTCGTCTGCATGGTGCGAAACAATACGCACCCGCTACGGGCAACGATCAACTAGAACCGCCAGTCAATCGCAGCGTTGAACTGATGCGCCCACCAGTTCTCATGGGAGAACGAAATCGTTGAGAACTGCGGGAAGCCGCGCCATTCAATGGAGTCCAGCGGACGTGCCACTTTACCGGCGTACATCAGCGTGTAGCCGAGTCGGACGCGTGTGTCTTCCAGCATATGCACCTTCTTCAGATGCGGCAGTCCGCCGAACAGATCGAAGTCAGCCGAGATCGTTTGGTGGAACACGGGGGAGACATGTGCATTGTCTGCCCGATCCTCGAATCGCGTATCGACTCCCGCCGCCAGCATGCGCGGCTCGGTGAGGTTGTTGAACGCTGCATTGATGTCGACCAGCGGATCACCAATGTTCTCGCCCCGCATGACACCCTGTTCGTAGTTCACAACCAGCGCGAAGTTACTTTCGGCGGCCATATGAAACGCCCCCTGAGGATTACCAATGTCGAAGCGGACACCAACTTCCGGACCAGCGAGATGAGTCTTGATTCGGTTGGCGAGCCGCGCTTCGAACTGCGCGTAATCTGCGACGGCGGGAACGCCCGTCGGATTGATCTCATCGTCAAGGTCGTAAGTGAACCCGCTGTCGATGCCACGGAAAGCGAAGGCTTCATCAATGTACAAGTAACGTGCCCCCCACAATGGACGCACCGAAACGCTGTCTCCCTGCAGCATGGTTGGCAGATAGAACGCGACATTGGCTCCAGAGGCCGCCGTCGAGAACTCTGCCCGATAGAGCACGTCGAACTTGGCAGTACTGCCCGGCCCAAACTCCGGATAGGGCGATTCTCCATTGTTGAGCGGCAACGCACCCAATGGTTCGAGATTCAATCCATCAAACCGCTGCGTCAAATTCTGGGTCACCGGGACTCCGTTGTAGTTGTCGCGGCCCAGGTGCAGCACTTGGCGGGCTTCGTTCCCCCACCAACCATTGAACATCACACCTGAACCATCTTCGGTGGTGTATCCTGCCGATCCCTTGATCCCCCAAACCCCATCGGGAGAGACCAGTTCAGCCCCGCCGTGCGGACGGAAGAGGATGGCGTTGTCATCGTATTCCGCATTGCCCGCGTCCAGGAACGGGATGGGGAACACACGGTTGTCGGCGACAAAGAACGCTTCGATGCTCGGAATAAAGTTGGGAATTGTGGCGAACTCGCCGAATTGCGATCCCAGCAGCGGAGACACGCCGTTCGGTTGATCCGTATCCGCTCGTAGTGGCGCATAGGGCGAGCCAATGATCGCATCACCCGCATCGCGATACCATGTCTGGATCGCTTCGACGGACAGCGTCCAGTCGGTCTTGCGATACATCACTTCGCGGAACCACAGCCCGTTCTTGTTGTATGTCTGATCAACGCCAATGTTCGCCGACTGGTAGGGACTGACCATCGGCCACGGCTGCATTTGTGTCGGATCGAGTCCGGGCGGATACTGCGGCGGAGTTTGCGCACCGCCATACTGGCCGGGCGGTGGACCATAGCCGTATTGTCCCGGCGGAGGGCCGTATTGCATCCCCTCGTAATTCACTGGGACACCGGGGCCCATGTTGCCGCGTGGCGCAGCATAGGCCGGCGGACCACCAGCTCCCATGGGATAGGGGGTGGGTGATTGAGCAAACAGGTCTGTCGCCGCAGAGGCTGCCATTAGTGCCGAAGCACCAAAAACGGCTTGAAACCAGGGCTGAATCCGCATCAGATCGTCCTTGAACTGGGGGGGTCAGCGAGGGGATGGACATCCCCTCACGCCCTTGCACGACGCCTCACACAATGGGCGCACGGCATGGACTTTTCCGTAGTATCGGTTTGCCGGTTTGGCAAACTCTAACGATTATGCGGAGGATGCCAGATTTTCCGCTCGCGTAGACTTTGTGGATCCCCAGTAGGCCGCAGATATCCCAGAGTGACGCAGAAGGCGTCGAATCAAGAGGAGAAGTTCGTCAGCCTCTTGAACGTGGTCAACGGCGACAACCAACCCAACGCCGAATGCCCGATGCCTCGTGAATCCCCCAAATTACCGACATGCCGACACCCCAGTGTGGCGCCGGGTCACTCCGCTCACCACTTGTCCAATGGACCATTGGGCACCGGGATGTGCATGTCCGGCAACGCATCGCGGTCGCCGGTTTGCGGCCCCTGTTGGGAAATACGTTCGAGCAAGGCTTCGATCTCCGCCATCGTACGGGCGCCCTGAAATTCGTGCCGCAATGACGCAGGAACCTTCATCCCTTTGAGGTACCAGTGGGCCATCTTGCGAAAGCGGATAATCGCCCGTTCGCTTCCGTGGCGTTCTTCAAGGCAGGTGTATTGTTGCAGCATCAGCTGCAGTCGTTCATCAAATGTTCCGGCGGGCGCGTAACTTCCGGTTTGTTCCCATTCGACCAGTTGCCGAAAGATCCAGGGATTCGCCAGCGCGGCGCGGCCGACGGAAACGCCGTGGCATCCGGTTTCCTTTAACATCCGGGCGGCATCGGCCACATTCCGAATATCGCCATTGCCGATCACTGGAATTTTTTCAACCGCTTCAACCACCGCTCGAATACCGGGCAACGAAACCGTACCTCCGAAACCCTGCTCGCGCGTGCGGCCGTGGATGGCCACGGCTGCTACGCCGATTTGTTCAAACTGGCGTGCAAAAAAAGGCGCGGAAAGCTGGCTGCTGTCCCAGCCAAGTCGCATCTTCACGCTGATCGGAATTGACACGGCTTCGACAACCGTTTGTACGAGCTTCAACGTACTGTCCGTGTTACACATCATCCCCGCACCTGAACCCGCCCCGGCGATCCGATTCACCGGGCAGCCCATGTTGATGTCGATTGTATCGACGCCGTGCTCGAGCAGCATGCGGGCGGCATCGGCCATAATTTCCGGCTCGCTGCCGAAGATCTGGACGGCGAATGGACGATCTTCCGGATGGGTCTCGACCATCTGCATCGTGCGCTCATTGCGGCTGAGCAGGGCGCGTGAGTTGACGAGATCCGTCGTCGCCAGACCCACTCCACCGATCCGGCGAACAATTCTGCGAAACGGCAGCGTCGTAAATCCGGCGAGGGGCGACAAGAGATATCGACTCGAGAGCGGCAGTGCTCCGTAGTGCAGCGCACCGCGCAACGGCACCCGTTCGACCTCAGTGCGGGCGGCCGGAACATGTGTGGCGGTTCGAAAGACGTCGGGAATGGCGCTGCGAATGAGACTGGTCCTTGTAGATTCAGGCCTGGGAGTTTTGATTCCCCGCGCGGGTATTTTAACCGCACTGTCCAGACTTGGCCATTCGACAGATCTGAATGTCCCGGGTACGTGAGATCACCTTGCAGGGGATAATTCGATGATCACAATCCTGCAAATTCAGCTGCAGTGCCAGGTTCACCGGCAATGACGAATTGTCGAATTTCGGAATCTCCGGCAGAGGGACAAGTGAAGCTGGAAAGTCAAGGAAAAGTGATTGCTCGCATTTCGGTTTTCGGATACGAATGCGGATGGCAGCTCCCCGTCCCTGGAAAACGGTTGAGGAACCAGAGGTGCGAAGTGCCGATTGAGTCCCTGTTTCGCAATTCCTCTTAATAAAACCACACAGGACGCGTGTTTTCGCGTTGAATTATGGCAGCTTCGGAAAACCGGAGCGTCGTACACCGATGATCATGCAGGCTCAATTTGTTCCTCGCCGAAAAACGCTGCGGCGTAATCTGAAGGCGATGAACGCGGATGGTTTCTCGTTCAGTGTCATGGTCGGCATCGCCGAAACGTATCTGCCGGCGTTCGTACTCGCACGCGGCCTGGGCGAAGTCAATGCCGCGCTGATTGCCACGGTTCCGGTGATGCTGGGCAGTCTTTTGCAGCTCCTGGCACCGATGGCGCTGCAGCGACTTAAATCTTATCGACGTTTTGTTGTTCTGACGGCGTCGATTCAGGCATGCAGCATGCTGGTCCTGATGGGTATGGCCCTCGTTCCGTACGTGCCCGCATGGGCCGTCTTTATTCCCGCCACCCTGTACTGGGCTGCTGGCCTTTCGGTCGGCCCGGCGTGGAATACCTGGGTCGAATACCTCGTCCCGCAGAAGATTCGCAGCGGTTTCTTTGCGCGTCGCAGCCGTATGTGTCACGTCGGGGTCCTGCTGGGGCTCATCTCCGGCGGGCTTTTCCTGCGGTGGTCCGTCGCGCACGAATTGACTGTGGCCGTGTTCGCAGTACTGTTCGGAATCGGCGCCATGGGCCGGTTCGTTTCGGCACGGATGCTGGCCCGACAAACCGAACAACTCACCACATCGCAATTGACCGGCCACGATGCTGACCGATCTGTGACAGCAGCTCAAGAATCTTCGGACGACTGTGAATCAGGCACGCCTGACATTATTTCGGCGAAAGACCGATTCGCCGCCGTCCTGCAAGCCCTGAAACAGCCGGGATCCGCTGGAAGACTGGTGTTGTTTCTGATGGCAGTGCAAACCGCCGTTCACGTATCAGGACCTTACTTCACACCCTACATGCTCAAAGTTCTGAACCTGTCATGGGTCCAGTACATGAGTCTGCTGTCGCTCGGCTTTATCGGAAAAATGCTCTCGCTGCCCTGGGCGGGCCGGTTTGCCAATCGCTTCGGCCCGGATCGCCTGCTGTGGGTGGGAAGTATCGGCATCGTGCCGGTGAGTGCGTTGTGGTTCTTTTCGCAAAATATGTGGTGGCTGGCGACAGTCCAGATCCTAAGTGGCCTGGTCTGGGGCTGCTATGAACTTGCGGTGCTTTTGCAGTTCTTTCGGCAGATTCCGGGCGAGCGTCGCGTTGCTGTCCTGACGCTCTACAATCTTGGTAACTCGACCGCTATGGTTCTGGGCACCGTCATCGGCGGATACCTGTTGAATGCACTCGGACGCGGTCCGGACGCATACCTGACAATCTTTGTCGCGTCCGGATGTATGCGATTCCTGGCGCTGCTGGCTATGCCCGACAGACAGAAAGCCGTACATACAACGCGGGGGGTTGTCTCAGAATGGATGGTGCGCTCGGTGCGCGGTTATGTTCATTCTGCACATTCAATCCGGGCCGTTCAGGAAATCCACATTCAGGTGCCTCAGGCCAGTGCTGTCTCAGAGAGATTGCTGAGCCCGGACGAAGGTTCTTCTGTGACGTCCCGCGTGATTGAGGATGTCGGACAAGGCAAGCGCCGCGATGGATCGGCAGTCTCGCAGAGCGGATCCATGCGTTCGTAGTTCGCTGGCCGGGTGAGATTGTCTACGGGCATTCGGGTGAGCGCGACATGATCAGTACCACATCGTTCCAGGACTGTCTATAAAACAAATCCATCTGATGACTGATGCACCGTCAACATAAGAATTTAAAGTAGTGGACGAGGCGACGAGTCCCGTTCAGTCCCTGCAACTGCTGGGACTTGTGGCCTCGTCCACTACGATTCATTCCCATTTTAATTTCGACAGAGTACCAGGCCTCGAAAAAAGGGGCAGGAATGCCCTGCAATGAGGCCAGAACGAAAATCATCGGACATACAGAAATTCGTTCGATGTTAACAAAACCTGGCAAAGATCAATCATTGCCTGTTGCGATTCTGTCAGGCTGGCAGGGATGTGGTCCCGGTGAATTTGAAGGTACCCGATCTGTTCCGCGAGGAATGCCATGGCGGCCACAAGCTCATCCGTTTCCGGGTAGCGACAGTAGGCAAGTTGCCACGCTTTGATCACCTGTCCGACAAGGAGCCCCGGTGGCTCCGGCGGTCCGTGAAATCCGGCAGCAGAATCGAATGTGTGAATCGTGCCATCCGCCGCTGTCAGACTGATTGTTGCTGCCCAGCCGAACGAATCGGATGTATGATTGCTGAGACAGTCAACGATCAGATCAAGAGTGTCACCCGCTTCCACATGGTGTGCTGCGACCGAGCAGTCGGTTGTTGTGTTAAAGCATGTCCATTCTCCCAACAACCCGGTGCCATCGGGCAACAATCGATCGCTGACGATGCGGGCCCGGACACCGTCGCCATTCGGACTGCCGTGCTGGAGTGATCCAGAGACGGTCAGTGTTCCGGAAATCGGAGCCACCCAGCGGCGAATCACAGCGCGGCCGGGCTGCTCCGGATGTCCCCCGGCAGCGTTCAACAGAACGTAGCCCAGCTCCGGATCGGGCAACGTTGCGCTGGCCTGCCACTGTGTTCCGGTAAAGTATGGCAGTGGTGTAAATGACTCCGTCTGTTTCGTGGTTTCATTTAATGTACCGTAGCCGTATTGCCACGCTTCGTGAGGCGGTGCCGGGAGAGGTGGCAGGCCAGCCAGTTGCTCTTCGGGAACGGGAGTTGCTTCCGACCGACAGCGTTCCGCCAGCTTCGCCGCGTGATTCAGAATCGTTCCGGAGTTCATCAACATCAACGATTGCGTAGCCACGGTCGAAACCGGACGGCGCTCACAATTCACTTCCATCACCGGCGCATCGAAGGCCTGCAACATGGCAACTGGCTGAGACCGGCGCACCTTGATGTACAGGCTGCGACGTGTCTCATCATCTTTGATGACAACCTGGCCGGCATCGTCCTCTGAAATCGGGGCTGGCGCGCCAAATTTCTGCGGATTCAAGCGTCCGGTCACAGCCAGCATTCGATCCCGCACGAGTTCAGCATCGAGTCGCATGATCGACTGACGCGAATAGAATCGATTGTCCGGATCCAGGGAATCATGCATTGCATCTCGTCGTGAAGACTGACGCCATGCCGTCGAGGCAAGTATGAGGCGATGCAGATACTTCACACTCCAGCCCTGCTGCATAAACTGATCGGCCAGCCAGTC
>JAGQQS010000882.1 GCA_020426105.1 Planctomycetaceae bacterium | reverse complement strand
CCCCTTTGATGGCTTCGACGGCCATCGCTTCGTTGCCGTGGCTGGTCATGAGTACGAAAGGTACGTCTGTCAATTCGCGGTGTCTGGGCAGCAGTTGAGTGCCTCGACCGTCCGGCAGGACGAGGTCAACAATGACCAGCTGCGGGCGCAGATTCGCCAGTTGTGACCGTGCTTCGGCCAGCGACCGAACGATCGTTAAATTCCATGATGCGGTATGTTCGTCGAATGCCGATTCAATCAGGCAGGCGTGGTCTTCATCGTCTTCGACGAGCAACACGTCGATTTTTTTTGCTGACATCGGATCTCCAACTGTTTAAACGCCGGGCTGTTGATTCCACATCATCCAGTAGGAATCAAGGTCGCGAATCATGGCGCAGAATTTCTCGTAGCAGATTGGCTTTACGAGATAACTGTTAACATTCTGTCGGTAGGCCTGCCGCATATCTTTGTCCGCATCGGATGTGGTGAGAATGACAACCGGGATACTCTTCAGTGCCGAATCCGATTTGATCTGTTTCAGGACTTCCAGTCCGTCGATTTTCGGAAGTCGCAGATCCAGCAGCACAAGATGTGGCCTGGGAGACTGATCGGTATCCGCGAATCGACCTCGATGCTGCAGATAATCCATGGCCGCTTCACCATCGGGAAGATGAATTAACTCGTTCCCGCGATGGTGTTCTTCAAAGCAACCTCGCACAAGCTCCGCATGGTCCTGATCGTCTTCCACGAAGAGCACTCGTACACGTTCCTGAGGCATATGGCCGCGTTCCGTTAACGTACAGAGGAAACTAAATCCGGAAAGGTGATGCAGACTCTGCAGCCTTTTCCGAGGCCATCTGATTCAATCCAGATTTGCCCACGATGAGATTCGACGATTCGCTTGGCGAGGGCAAGACCGACGCCGGATCCCCCGGGATCGCGGCTCAGCTGTTCGAACAAGCCAAACACCTTCTTAAAGTATTGTGGTTCGATTCCGATTCCATTGTCCTGAACATAAATAATAGATTGACCGTGCTGCTGAATTGATCCGATCTCGACCGAAGGAAGTTGCACGCCGGTCGTAAATTTGACGGCGTTCTCCACGAGATTCTGGAACACTTCCCGCAGAAGGACACGATCACCCCGAATGATTGGCAAGTGGTTCTGAATGTTGACTTGCATTCCGCGTTCGTGAATCGGTCCGCTGCACAACTCAATGACTTCGCGTGCCAGATCTGACAAATCCACATCTTCGGGCGGATTGGGGACGCGACCGATTCGCGAGAACTCAAGTAACTCGTCCAGCAATTGCCGCATTCGTTCTGCGGCGCGATTGATCCGCTCCATATCCGCCTGAATCTTTTCCTGGTCTCCGGCTGCCGCATGTATTGCGAGCCGACCCAGGAATCCTTTAATCGTCACGAGCGGGCTCTTTAGATCGTGTGAAACGGTGTATGTGAATCGTTCCAGTTCTTCATTGCTGCGAGTCAGTTCTGCATTACGCTGCTGAAGTGCGTCTGCAAAAAACTGCAACTGAGCTGTCGCTTCGACGCGCGCCGTGATATCACGCACAATACCGGTGAAATGCCGCTGGCCGCCCAGAATGATCTCACTCACAGCCAGCTCCATCGGAAATGTCGATCCATCTTTGCGCAGGCCAGTCACCTCACGCCCAATGCCAATGATCCTCCGTTCGCCCGTTCGCAGGTAATTGTGCAGATAACCATCGTGCTCTTCGCGGAATGGTGAAGGCATCAGCAAATTGACATTGCGCCCGATCAATTCCTCAGCCTGATATCCGAAGAGCCTGACAGCGGCGGAGTTCAGCGACTCAATCCGACCTCGCGTGTCTATGGTCAGAATGGCATCGACTGCGGCTTCCAGGATCGCCGTCGTACGCGCTTCGCTGTCTCGCAATTGCTGATTCGCGTGTTTCAAGTCTGTGATATCCCGGGCAATCCCGGTAAACATTCGCCGTTCCCCAAGCTGTAACTCACTGACCGCAAGGTGCATTGGAAAGGTCGTGCCGTCTTTTCGCTGCCCCACGACTTCCCGCCCGATCCCAATGATCTGCCTGATCCCGGTGGTTAAGTAATTGTTCAGATAAGAATCGTGTTCTTCACGATACGGAGATGGCATCAGCATCTGAACATTTCGGCCGATCATTTCATCAGATGCAAAGCCAAACAACCGCTCGGCGGCCGGGTTGACGGACTCTACGATCCCGTGATCGTCAATCGTGATGATGGCATCCGCTGCGGCGTCAAGAATCGCGCGGGTGCGTGACTCACTGTCGCTGAGGGCCTGTTCGGCCTTGAGCTGTTTTGCCTGATTCTGCATCACAACATTCCGGAACTCGACTGAAGGTGCGATCCGTAATTCTGAATCGACGCCTCATGAAGTCCTGCCTGGTTGCGATGGTCGATCAATGGTCTTTTGATCTTACAGGCTGCACATCTCCAACGCCGCGTCTGCGACGTTTCTGCTTAAAATACAGCACCTGCATTGCGGGACAATTAACGGCCCCTGCGTTGAGTGGTAGCACATGTCTACCATAAACACAAGGCTTCCCGCGTGGTTTCACCGGACAGACGAGTGGTCTGTCACAGGTAAAAATTGGGGTAGTGGACGAAGCAACGAGTCCTGCAGTGCCGTAAAACACAGGGACTCGTTGCCTCTTTCCACTACAACAAACCCTTAAATTCAGCCCTAACAGACCACTATGTTTGACTGTTCCGAATCCCTCGGTAAAAAATGTCCATAATGCCTTCGTACTGTTCCTCGGCCGAGCGGCCCAGGAAGTGATTCGTAAACATTGTGCCGTACACAAGATTGCCGATGAAATCGAGGATCTGGTCCACGTTCAGATCCGGACGAATACTGCCGTCCTCGACAAGTCCGGTCCAGACCGCCCGCCAGCGTTCGCGGCTCTGTTCACGATAGGTGAAGTAGGTCGGAGCCTGGCGGTCGTGGAAAAAAGCTCGCTCCTGAATCAGAAGTTCGACCTGTTCCGGATGCCGTTCGAAAAACAACAGGTACGCGCGAATTGCTGCTGAGATGCGATCGAACGGAGCAGCCTCGCCCTCCGCAGCTGCCTGCACGGTTTCCTGAAGCTCACGCATTCCCTGATCAACACAGGCACAGAAAAGTTCCTGTTTGCTTTTGAAATACAGATATAGCGTACCTTTGGCGACCCCGTGCTCCGCGGCAACACTCTCCATTTCGCAGTTCGCATAACCCTTGACGGCAAATAATCGCGCAGCCGTCGTAACGATCGCCTGACGGCGCTCGGCTTTGCGGTCCGGCGTTTTTTCAGATGCGGTCGGTATGGCGGGTGTGGACATTTTTCGCGCCTTGGGTTTGGGGTCTTGGTATGTCTCAGTTCTGTTGCCTGCAGTGAACTGTACAAAAGATCCTTTGACCCATTCTGTTTTGCGTCAATTGACAATTGAAAGTCTACAGGGGGCAGTCTATGCTACACTGAACAATCATGACTGACCAGTCAGTCATGGCTTGCCTGCCACATTTCCTTCCTCATTCTTTCAACAGCGATGCTGACATGCTGCGGATTATCACGTGGACCGGTTTGGCTTTTGCCGTCGTTTTTACCACCGGATGTCAGCCGCAGGCCAAAAAGAGTGCGCCGCCCCCGCCCATGACGGTGTTCTTTGCCATCCCGACCTCGGAGGAGGTGACGGAGTTTGAAGAGTTCACCGGGCGGACTGCGGCCACTCAGGTGATCGAACTGCAGGCGCGAGTCAGCGGATATCTGGAGAGTGTGAATTTTGACGACGGAGCTGCCGTTGAAAAAGATGATGTGCTCTTCAAAATCGAT
>JAGQQS010000881.1 GCA_020426105.1 Planctomycetaceae bacterium | reverse complement strand
AAGATGGGACCTATCGAATCCGGCTCCGGGATCGCTACGGTGATACGCGTGGTGATCCACGGTTAACTTATCGACTTTCCGTCCGGCCACCCAAACCGGATTTCAAGCTGGTGGTGTTTGATGCCTTCCCTTCTGCAGACGGCAAAGTGCCTGCCACGAGCGGCGCTGTAAGTCTGCGAAAAGGTGGAAGTTATGAACTGGCAGTGTACGCATATCGCCGCGACGGGCATTCCGACGCGATCCAGTTGACGGCTGAAAATCTGCCCGCGGGCATTTCGTGTCGGCCGTCTGTGATCGGACCTGGTCAGACGTCTGCGAAGCTGGTGTTGACGGCTGGCGACGACGCCGCAGAACAACTTTCACCAATTACCGTCGTGGGGCAAAGTGGTCCGGCCGACGCGCCGATGAAACGTGCCGCGCAGGTGGCCAGCCTGATTCATGATGCGATCAACGGACTTCCGCGTACGGCCCGATTGACAGAATCACTCATCGTCGGTGTGATGAAAGATGAACAGCCGTTTTCAATCCTTGTGGATGCCATGCAGTCTGAATTCAGTCAGGACCAGCAGCTACTCGTTCCGGTCCGGATTGTGAAACGCGGTGGCTTCGACGGAAAGGTCGATCTGAGTTTTTATGGACTGCCCGCGGAAGTCGATGCACCGAACGTGGCGATCGAACCCGGTAAGGACAGTGTCGTGGCGAGAATCTACTTTAAAGAAAAGGCTCCCCCATCGACAAATACCGTATTGGTGCAGGGAACGTCAGCAGTCCCCTACCGCCGCAATCCATGGCAGGCGGACCGTGCAAAAGCAAAAGTCACGGAAGCTGAAGCCATCGTTTCTGAAAAGCAAACGTTGGTGGCTACAACCGATGCCAGCCTGAAAGATGCCCAGCAACGCGTAGCCGCGCTCACAGAACAGGTGAAGACAATTGCCGCTGAATTGGCAACCTATGCAACTCAGCAACAGAAATTCCGCGACGATTTTGCCAGGGCGGTGACGGAACAGCAGGCCTCGATTGAAGCGTTGGCAAAAGTTCAGGGACAGCTCGCTGGCATCAAGACCATGGCGGGCAGTTCAGGAGATGAAATCAATTTGGCAATTCAGGCTGTGCAAGCGGCGTCTGCGGCTGCAGACGAAGCGGCAAAAAAACTGGATGCGCTGAATGCCTCGGCGGCAGAACTGGCAAAACAGGTCACAGCCACGAAAGAACTGGAAGTGGCAAAGACCAAAGAAAAAGAAGATTCCGAAGCAGAAGTTGTGATCAAATCAAAGCAGGTCGAAACATATCAGGCCGAACTGGCCGTTGCACAGAAGGCTGTTGAAACAGCGACTCAGGCCAAAACAGCGGCGGACGAGGCGTTGAAGAAGGCAGAAGAAGCGTCAAAGCCGAATAACGTCAACGTTCGCCTGATTTCAGAACCGCTCGTGATCAAGATTCATGCATCCCCCGCAAAACTTACAGCGGACTTTCCGAACGCTGGCGCAGTCAAACGTGGAACATCAGTCCCTGTGAAAGTGACAGTCGCACGCAAAAACGGTTTTGCTGCGAATCTTAAGTTAACACTTGTTGTGCCTGAAGGCACGACAGGGCTCAGTGCCGAACCTGCCGACGTTGCGGCTGATCAGACCGAGGGCACGCTCACGGTTACCGCTGCTGCGGATGCCGCCGCGGGCGACATCGCCAACGTTGTGATCCGCGCTACGGGCGATTTCAATGGCCGTATGGCATCCACCGATGTTCCGGTCGCAGTAAAAATTACCGAATGAAGACAGAATCCATGATCAACGCTCGAATCATCTCCAGTCTGGCAGTCCTGCTCTGTTGTTCGTCAGCGGTGTGCGACGAATTGAAACCCATTGCTGCTGAAGAAATTAATCTCGGGCGGCCCGTTGAGTTTCAGCGCGATGTATATCCAATTTTGGAAGCAAACTGCATCGCGTGCCACAACGTGACCGTTTCGGAAGGCGACCTGATTCTTGAATCGATCGAAGCGATCCTGAAGGGCGGTGGCACAGGGCCGGCGGTTGTGCCTGAAAAACCTGATGAAAGTCTCATCCTGAAACTGGCCAGCCGGGGCGACGAACCTGTGATGCCGCCGATGCCCAACGACAGACAGGCCAAAGAACTGACGCCCCATCAGGTAGGTATTCTGCGGCAATGGATCGTTGAAGGTGCCAAAGCAGGGGCGGCCACGACGACGAGGGCGATGAACTGGCAGCCCATTAATCCCCGCCTCCAGGGAGTTTATTCACTCGATATCGACAATGCCGGTCGCTTTATCGCTGCGGGACGCGGCAATCATGTGAGTATCTATGATATGGCCCATCGCGATGCCGCCGATTCACTAATCGATCCGGCGATCGCTTCCTCAGAAAACGCGGGCCCGGCGGGTATGGCGCATCGCGACTACGTGCATGCAATTGCGTTTCATCCGACTGAACCGCTGCTGGCGACGTCCGGATATCGCAACGTTAAACTCTGGCGACGCCAGGTAGACAGCGTCAAAGGGACATGGGCCGCACCTGCTGACCTGCAGACATGGACCGTTAACGGTGACGGCAGCGAAGTCAGCATGGCCATCATGTCGAAAGGCATTGTCGTCGCAGATTCAGCAACAGGAGCAGAAAGAGGAACCATATCACTGGATGGACAGACTGTGACAGCCCTGACTGTTTTCACGGCGGAGCCCAAATGGATCGTTGCCGGCACTGCCGATTCAAAAGTCGTGGTGATTCGGAATGGTGATCTGCAGATCGCTCATACTTCCGAACCGCTTCCGGCTGCAATCACCGGGTTTAGTGGTGAGCTGACCGGAGGAAAAATCGCCGTTATGCTGGCTGACGGTTCAGTCAGATTGCTGACGGTTTCGCCGGATACTGGAATAGTTGCCGTTTCGGGCGAGATCAAATCTGACGCAGGTGCTATTCAGAAGATCAGCGGACATGGCTCCGCTTTGGTCACTGTCGCGGCCCAAACAGTACAGGTCTGGAAAGTTGACGATGCATCGCAGGTAAGCAAATTTGAACTGCCGGCCTCCACGACCAGTCTTGAGCTCAATTCGGCAACGGATCGCGCTGTGTTTTTGCTGGCTGATGGCAGTGTGTCATTGTGGTCACTCAAGGACGCAAAACAAATTTCCGTTCTAACTGCAGATTTGAAGGCGCAGCAGTATCTTAAACAGGCTGAACAGACAAAAGCCATCCTCGATGCACGCGTCAATGTCCTCAAGGGGCAGATCGATGAGAATGACAAAGAAGTGGCGGCCCAGAAGGAAGCAGAAACCAAGGCAAAAGCCGAAGTTGAAAAATTGATGACGCCACAGTCCGAAGCCAAAACCAAATACGACGCTGCCATCGCCGCGACGGCGGCAGCAAAAACGGCTCTGGAAGGAAAGCCCGATGACGAAGCTTTAAAGACGGCGGTCGCCGAAGCAGAGAAGGCTGAGGCTGCAGCGAAAGAGGCCTTCACCAAAGCAGAATCGGATCTGAACCTTGCGAAAAAGACGGTTGACTTTGCAACACAGGCGATCGTCCGGGCAGAAAAACGGGGAGTTGAACAAAAGCTGGCGCATGAGGCCGCTACGGCGGAAGCGACCGCGGCAAACGTTGTTGTCGAAGAACGAAAACCTCCGGCGGCCGCTCCTGTGTCGACCGCATTCATCGGGCTCATCGGCGACGGTAGATACGTGGTTACTGCCGATGCCACAGGTGTGATGCGAATCTGGAACGCCATCGATGGCACTGCAATTGACGTACTTCCAGCGACTCAGCCAGCGTTCGCGGCAAACGCCATGCGGACTACGGGGACGTCGGCCATCCTGGTCTCGACCGATAATAAAGTGGTGATTCGCCCCCTGTTTCCTGATTGGCAGATGACGGCCTCACTGGGCGGTTCAGAAGATGGCGGTGAATCGGTGTTCGTTGATCGCGTGTTGTCGTTGGCGTTTTCCCCTGACGGAAAATTGCTGGCTGCCGGTGGTGGCGAAGCGTCGCGTTCCGGTCAGTTGACCATCTGGAACGTCGCGGATGCGAAATTGGTGCGGGAGTTCCCTGACGCCCACAGTGACACCGTGTACGGCCTGGAATTTTCCGCCGATGGGAAGTTCCTGGCGTCAGCCGCTGCTGACAAGTTTGTTAAAGTGTTTAACGTGGCCACGGGCGAATTCGTGCGTGCCTTTGAAGGACACACGCATCATGTGATGGATGTTTCCTGGAAAGGCGACGGCACAGCCCTCGCCAGTGCCGGGGCGGACAATGCGATCAAAGTCTGGAACACAGAGACCGGCGAACAGTCTCGCACGATCGCTACGTATACGCGTCAGGTAACGTCACTGCAGTTTGTGGGAATGCAGGACCTGTTTGTCAGCAGCAGTGGTGACAAACGCGTCTTCTTCCACACAGCAAGCAATGGCCAGCCGGCGAGAGAATTCAAAGGGAACACTGACTACGTGTACCGCGCTGCAACGAACCCGGATGGAACGCTCGTCGTCTCCGGCGGAGAAGACGGTGTCGTCCGAGTGTGGAACGCTGCCGACGCAGCTGAAATCGTGACCTTCGCTCCGTAGTAACCGAAGTTTTAGCTATTTTGCGGGCGGCCTGGGGCGGGCTTTGACGGGTCTCTTTTTGGCCACGCCAGGATTGAATGTCCGCTGGACTTCTTCGAGTGACGTCTTGCCTTCAGCGACAAGGCGGATGGCGTCTTTCTGCAGCGTCGTTTGACCGTCGAGTGTCATCTGTTTCCGGATCGCATCCGGTACAGCTCCATGGGCCACCACCTCTTTCATCGTATCGGTCATTTCAAACATTTCAAAAGCAGCGACTCGCCCCTGATAGGGAACTCCGTCGCAGTCGGCGCAAAGTTCCTCAATCGTTTGGGCCTTGGGGTCATCTGGTGGCGGCGGCAGCGGGGCGCGATACAGGACTGACGTTTCGGGTGGCAATCCAAGTTTCTTGAGCAACATCGGATTCGGACGAAATGCCTGCTTGCAGTCATCGCAAAGTTTACGGATCAGTTTCTGACTCACGATGCACCGCAGGTGTTTGAGAACGTCATCGACTCCAACCCACTCAATCAGTTTACGCAGCGCTTCCGTCGGATTGTTGGCTGGAATTTCCGCGACAAAAGACAGACGGTCAGCGTACTGAAAAATCGTTTGAGTGTCCTGAGGGGACGTCAACGGATTCATGTACAACACATCGGCTTCGCGGCGAATGATGCGGTCGAATGAAATTTCCAAATCATGACCCGGTTCGGGTTTAAAGTCGGCTACATTGATGAGTTCACGGTCATTGCGATCGGCCAGATTGTAGACCGAATAAAGATACGGATCGACGCAGTGCAGCACGACAGTCGCCAGGGTCGTGACGCCTGAATCCGGGGGCCCGCAGATCAAAATCACGCCGCTGCGATGCTCAGTGAACTTGCGAATCTTTAGCTTCAGATGATCCGGGAAGCCGATTTCCTGAGGTTTTTGCCGCACAACCTTGCGGTTGTCCACTTTAATCCGCAATTTTTCAGCCTTGCCACCAATGGGCGTCGATTCAATCATCAAATGATACGGAATTGCTTCATATTCGGCCTTAATGCCACCCGACTGCGCCGTACGACGATCATTGATATCCAGGCCGGACAGCAGTTTAATCATTTGTACCATCGCCACTCCCTTCTGGCCGGGAATCGCGGCCGCCGGATAAGCGATG
>JAGQQS010000880.1 GCA_020426105.1 Planctomycetaceae bacterium | reverse complement strand
GCGTAGAACTTCTTCTGGTACAATCGTCCGGTGCCGTGAAATCCGTCATCGTAGAGGTATTCTGTGATAACGCCTTCGAAGGATGTTTCAAGGACCTTGCGGCCTTTGGTGATCGGAACCAGCTGCGTGGCGGCACAGCGGAATCAACAGACCTCGGGAACTCATTTCATCTCGCAATTTCTCATGTTTCGCTGACACCTTAATTTGCTATTTCTCCTATCAAGCATCTTTTGATTGCTCAAACAGCACAGGTGATGGCCATGGTTCGACCCCCGCCACGTCCGCTCGACCAATGAAGTCAATGCCATCAACAATAGAGCCGTACAGAAAGTCAGAGAAATTGACATTCGTTTCAAACAAACAAATTTTTCCAATTACCACTTTCCATAGCTCCGGAGACTCGCAGGGTACCATTTGCCAGAAAAATGTCTCCCCTTGGTCATCGTATCCCCACGGCAAGAGTTCGGTCCCACCGGGATAGGAGTCTAGAATTGCTTCCCCGAGTTGATAAGGACCGTGGTTAATGATCTCCAAGAAGTCTTTACTTAGCGCCACTTGGCCGTCGGAAATGAGATCCAGCACAGACCAGCGGGACTGATGGCTGGAAATAAAGCTTCCAGCGCCAAATGTTTCGATAAAGTCGCAATAGTCCGTCGGCAGCGACACTGCTTGACCAAGCGCCGCATTCACACTTCGAGGCAGAGATCTCGTCTGGCGAGCGGGAAAGTCCACTCGATGAATCAAATCGATTAATCGCTTATTCATGAAATCATACCTTGTCACAGTGCGTTTTTTTCCGCAAGTGAGGATTGTCCAAATGTGTTATTGTTCACAGAGCGTGTCAAGCTGGGGAGTTAATGATCAGTTCTTGTAAGTACAGTGTTTCTCCAAGAGCCCAATACTCAATTCCCGCTGGAATGTTATCACTGCCGTTGTATATGGGAGCGACGAAAAGCATGATTTTCCCGCCGCGCAATGCGGCGTTTTTAACTTCACGTTCGGGCCCAGCCATTCCCCGATCGAGTCCAACTACCGGACCGCCGCCACGATTCACGGAAAGGTACATTGGCACAAGGTTTCGGTATTCGGCTCCACCCGCGCCGCCAATGTCACTGCCAATCAAATGTCCGCGTTCGATTGGACGGCCGCGGTTGTCACGCCAACTGGAATCCCACCAACTTGGATAGACATTGAAGTTGCTCCGCGGCAGGCCGACGGATTTTGCACTCATATACGCACTGGCTCCGGTTGCCCTCTGCTGTGAATCGAGGGGAAAGTAAACAAACTGGTCTTTGTCGTCGCCGTCACTACCATCAGGTGGGGAACTATCGGGTTGTGAGGAGCCTCCACCAGCATCCGCCGCAGCTTCTTCAATCACGTCGAATAGAGCCTCACGAACTCGAACTACTATTGCTGCGGTCAGTACTGCCATCAACGTCCACATCATGTTCATGAGTGGCCGAATTCCCGTTCTGGCAGCCTCGGTAGCAATTTGTTTTGCTGCCAGTCTGGCACCGTAGGCTGCTGTCTCGGAGTAAAGCTTCGACTGGAGGTTCAGGCCAACTGCTGTTTTCGCTTCTGCGTCCATCGAATCGACCGTATTTGCCGACGCCATTGAGGTAAACCCTCCGACCAATCCTTCGAACAGCCCCGTCGGGTCGCCAAATTGGATTGGATCTCCATGTGTGTATCTGTACTTATGAAAGCTCTGCGGGTCTGTTCGGTTCCCAAAGAACGGATCAAGCCGGTTGAACGTTCCGTTTGCCTGGTTGTAGTACCTTGCCCTCAGATACTGTTGTCCGATTCTGGGGTCGAATTGTTCTCCCGAGTACAGGTACTGCGTCGCGGCGTTGGCCATTTGAAAGTTGATGGGTTCGCCGTAGGCGGTGTAGTGGTAGATCTGAGCGAATCCGCCGATGTTTAGAATGGTTCCGACGAGATCCGTCAGGATTCTGGTACTGCCGTGGCCGTCCATGTGGAAGACGGCGGTTGAACCCTGTGCCGGTCCACCCGTTGTAAACGTAGTCTGGCTGATGTGATCCAGTCCGATCGTGTACACGATTTTCCTGGTGAGATTGCCGTTGGCGTCCGTGACGGTTTCCTGCAGTACCTGCTGGTAGCCCGTGTGATTATTGGCATCAATGAGGTATTCAGTGTTCTCCACACTGTCGATATTGCCATCGGCGTTGGTGTCAATTTCCTGTCGTGCCGAAATCCGGATGCCGTCTGTGCCGTAGCGGTAACCGATGGTGTCGATGCGGGTTGCAGTGCCGGTCGTCGGGTTGAATGTGGTGCTGGTGACATCTGACATGCGGCCTTGCAGGTTATAGGAAAAGCTGACAGCCGAAACTGGAGAGCCGGAAGCAGGTGAGACGGTTTTGGACGTCTGCTGCGTTCCCGTGTAGCCATACGCGGTGGATTCTGTGGCGACGCCGTCCACGACTGTGGATTCCGACAGCATCCGGTCGTTGGCGTCACTGGTGTAACTGGTGACCTCGTCCCGATCCACAGCGGCATTGAAAACACCGTCATGGTTGGTGTCCGTGATGGTGGTCTGTGTCAGTCGATTGCCGGTGAGGTCGTATTCAAAGGCGGTGTGGTAGTTATCAACCGCAGCGCCCTCACCCTGACCCTCTCCCCAGGAGAGGGAAAGTGGAGGAGATCACCGACGTCCGTAAACACTTCATCCGTCAGTCGACCGGCGTTGTCGTACGTCCAGTCGAACTGCGTGTGACTGACAGATGTCGTCCCGTCGGTGGCGTAGATGATTTCATCAGCCGAATCTTTCTTGCCGTCGTCACGCAGGGTGTAGTTGTACTCGGCCAGTTTCGGGTTGTCGGTGAAGATGGTCGGTGTGGTTGTGCTGGCACGGTATTCATCGAGGTCGGTTAATCGGTTGAGTTCGTCATACGTATAATCTGTCGTGCTGCCGTCCGGGTTGATTTCGTAGTCCAGATTGCCCAGCAGGTCGTACGCATACGATTCCGATTCCGGCTGGTTGCCCACGGTGTTCGGATCGACGTCCACAACCACATTGTTGCGTTCGAAGGTTTCAACCTTTGACAACCGGCCGAGGGGATCGTAGCTGTAGTGGATGTCGGTTTCGTAGTCGGTGGCGTTGGCAGGCTGGAAGCCTGCCCCACGTGACATGACTCG
>JAGQQS010000879.1 GCA_020426105.1 Planctomycetaceae bacterium | reverse complement strand
GCGACAGGTTGGAGATGTACGGGAAGGGGTGGCTGGGGTCGACCGCCAGCGGCGTGAGGATGGGGAAGATGCGCTCGTGGAACTCCTCGGTCAGCGCCTTGCGGTCCTCCAGCGCGAGCTCGTCCCAGTGGCGCACCTCGATGCCGGCCTCGGCCAGCGCCGGCACCAGCTCCTCCACGAAGCACCCCTCGTGCAGGGCGGCGAGCTCCTCGACGCGCTCGCGGATCTCCTGCAGCTGCCGGCGAGCGGTCCTGCCGTCGGGGGTGCGGGTGGCCACGCCGGCGGCGATCTGGTCCTTCAGGCCGGCCACGCGCACCTGGAAGAACTCGTCGAGGTTGTTGGCGAAGATCGCCGAGAACCGCACCCGTTCGAGCAGCGGTTGCCCGCCATCGAGGGCGAGGGTCAGCACCCGGCGGTTGAACTCCAACCAGGAGAGCTCACGGTTGAGGAACCGGCTGGTCGCGGGGCGGCGACTCGTGGGCGGCATGGTGCGATGGTAGTGACACCCACGGTGAACGGCTGCCGTTGGTCAGGGACGGCGCCATTCGATGGCCGGGCCGGGACGCGTTGGGACCGGGAGGCCGGTGGGGCGCCTCAGCCCTGGTCCTCGTCGTAGCCGAGGTCCCAGCCCAGGGCGATGTTCTCGCGCTCGGCATCGCGCACGACCCGCTCCCGGTTGCGACGGAACTGCGGATCGTGCGGGGGCAGCAGCACCAGGCGGGCCATGACGCGGGCCCGGAAATCCTCGATGACCTTGCGGTCGCCGGCCTGACCGCGGACCTCCCAGTGCGGTGCGACGGGACCGAGGTACACCACGGTCACGTGGGTGACGGGTGCTTCGAGCGATGCGGTGAAGTGTGGCTGCAATCCGCTGGACAGCGAGGTTCGAACAACGTTGAGCGAGTCGCCCGACAGTTCTCCGCTGCGAATGCGCTGAGTGAGCAGTTGAAGTGCCCGATCGGCCGAATCGGCAGCGGATTCTGTGGTCAGAAGCAATGAAACCAGTTGCGTTACAGCATCAGTGTCTGGCTTTTCAGTGGCCAGCAGTCGATCGGCCGCACGCGGCAGGATGTCGAGCACTGGTGCTGGCTTTTCGGTGCCAGTGGCTGCAATAGCCGCTGCAAATTCAGTGGTTTGTGATTCCAGCAGTGGATGCAGGTTTTGCCAGACAATCCGCGGAATCAGGGGATCTTCACCAGCCTGAGCCAGCACATCCACCAGTGTGGGAATGGTTGGCACGGCGTCCAGTTTGGCGGCCGCAATGGCGACCTGCAGTCGAACGCGGGGATTGTCATCCCGTCGGAGTTGAACGATGGACTGCGTGATTGTGGCATCATTAAGGCGCTGATTACCTGCCGCTCGAACTCCCCATGCGCGAATGTCTGCATTCGTGCTGGACAACAGCGAATCTGCGAACTTGACGTCTAACGCACTGGCGCCCATCCTTGCCCAAAGTGCGTGCATGCGAGTCTTGATGGGAACTGCATCATCAAGGCATAGCTTTTCCAGCGCTGCGTTGGCTTCTGGATGATTGCGTTCTGCAAGAAGTCGTTGAGCAATCTCGCGGACGTAGACGTTGGGGCTGTGCAGTCTATGGATCAGTTGTTCGCTGGTTTCCTGTTTCAGGTCGAAACTGGCTGCGTGAGGTGTGTTTTTGTAGCGGATGCGGTACAGGCGACCTTTCAGTCGGTCGATGCCATCCGGATCGCGTCGAGCGTCCTGATAGCAGTGATAGCGATCGTACCAGTCCAGCACCCACAGACAGCCATCGGGACCGACCTTTTGCACGACCGGCATGAACCAGGCATCGTGGGCCGACAGAAAATCGTCGGCGGGAGACGCCTGATAGGTGGAATCGCGATCGGCCAGCACGTCGACGTTAATGCAGTTGCCGTGGATATTGCCCATCATCAGGCGGTCGCGGAATTCAGGGGGATAGGCATCGCTGTCAAAGTATGTGCTGCCGCAGTAAGCCGCTTTCTGATGTTTGTGGCTGACAATGGATTCGGCCTTCCATGTGAACGGCGGATACGGGCCGCCCTGGCGATGGTAGTAACCGGTTTCGGTCAGGTGCCACAAATGATCGATCACACAGGCGCTCAGAAACGGATCGCCGACCGGATTCCATGCAATACCCCATGGGTTACTGGTGCCTTCTGCAAACAGATTGAATTCATGCGTACGCGGATTGATGCGGAACAGCGCGCAAGTAAAATCGAACGTGCGTTGGGTGACTGGGTCCTTAACGACGCTGCGATTGAATACTCCATTCAAACCATACAGCCAGCCGTCGGGGCCCCACGTGAGCGAGTTAGGCAATTCATGGGTGTCGAATCGCCCAAAGCCTGTGACAACGACTGTCTGTTTGTCGGCCTTGTCGTCGCCGTCTGTGTCTTCCAGAAACAGGATGTCGGGTGAATTGGCAACCCACACGCCGCCGTGGCCAACGGCAATGCCGGATGGAATATTCAGGCCTTCCGCAAACGTGGTGAACTTGTCCATGCGGCCATCTTGATCCGTGTCTTCCAGAATGCGAACTCGGTCACGCCCTTTACCGGCTGACATGCGAGGATATTCAAGCGATTCCGTTACCCAGACTCTGCCACGTTCATCAAACGTCATGGCTACTGGATTGACCAGATCAGGTTCGCTGGCGACCAGTTCCACGCTGAATCCGTCAGGTACGGTCATCTTTGCGATGGCTTCGGCCGGTGACAGCGCAGGTCCTGGCGGCTTGTCTTGTGCGTGGGGAATACGTTCCTGCGCCAGGGCTTCGGTTTCTGCCACTGTCAGGCAGACAAGGATTGCAGACAATTTGAGAAGGGATGTTGCGAACTGCATCGCGTCAGGTCTCCGTTACGCCATGGAAGCAAAATCACACAGCGTATGGTGGCATGAAGAGCCTCGAGCCGCAATCAGCCGAAGTCTGGCTGTGCATTGCGGGTACAGTCGCCAGGACCTTTGCTTGTCCGGCCTGTCGGTTTGTGTCGGCCTACGATGTGCTGACACAGGAGAAACAGCCGTCGCCGGTTTCGGTAAAGAAGGGACTGGATGACGCAAGCTTGAAAGGCAGGAAGCGGGCAAAAGTTCACGGCTTGAATCCTTCTTTCCCGGGAAGCTGCCGGTTAGAATCTGAGCGAAGATATGGTGAGCAGAATTCAGTTACCGGGTACAGGTCGACAAAGACAAGTGAACTTGTTGGAACGCGGCGCCGACGCACCACTTGACCATTCTCGGATCGAAGTTGTTGATCCAAAGATGGCCGAATTGCTGCGTGCGAAGACACTAAGGCAGCGTTTGCTGATGGTCCGGCAGGTATCCCGGACGGCTCACAAAGTTCTGGCCATGGGCGTTCGATTGCAGCATCCTTCAATGACGCCGACAAAGGTTGAGGCAGATTTCTACCATGCGATTCCTGTTCAGTTTTATTATTGCCATCGTGTTGTCACTCACATCGCAAAGCGCACGGGCACAGTCTCCATCGGGTGACGCTGTCATCCGCGCTCCCTGCGCCGGGTCTGAGATTGTGATCACCACGACGTCGCGGTTGGCTGGCGCCATTCATTCGCTGACGTGGAACGGGCAGGAATTCATCAATAGCACAGATCATGGTCGGCAGTTGCAGTCGGCTTCAAACTTTGATGCGGGATCGTCGTTTATTGGCGAGACGTTTAATCCAACGGAAGCAGGCTCGCGATTCGATGGTGCCGGGCTGACGTCAACCAGTCGATTGCTGCATCTGGTTGCCGAAGGAAATACGCTGCAAACCACCAGTCAGATGGCGTTCTGGCTGCGACCGGGAGAAAAGTCGAGCGGCCATCCGGCCCGGAATACATCAGAACTGTCTAATCATCTGCTGACCAAGCGTGTGACAATTGGCTATCGCGATTTCCCGAACGTCATTCAGTACGACGTGACGTTTGGTCTGCCCGTGAATGAGTCGCACCGGTACGCCCAGTTTGAAGCGGTCACAGGATACATGCCACCGGAGTTCAGTCAGTTTCTCACGCTGGATATGTCATCGGGAACTACTGCTGAATTGTCGGACGGACCG
>JAGQQS010000878.1:705-9693 GCA_020426105.1 Planctomycetaceae bacterium | reverse complement strand
CTATTGGTTCCTGCCCCCTTTTCCGAGGCTTGACAGAGCACGCGCAGAAAGAAGCTGCCAGCTTGACCTGATTTTGCTTAAATCAATATACTTCGCGTTTTGAATGTTGCTCCCACTGGCCTGGATGCGGTCCTTTGGCTCTCCGACCGCGTCTCTCGATGAAAGTTCACCGACCATGTCGGATCGTCATTACGTCCATCATGAAGATGAAGCACAGCTGGCAAAACTCCTCAAAGAATCCAGGCCGTTCCTCGAAAAGTACCTGACGACCATGATCTAGGGTGTTGCCGCGTTATTGGCGGTCGCCGCTCTGGTGGTCTATATTCGGAAGCAGCCGCCAGCGACTGCAAATGTGTCACGTGAGTTATTGTTGGCTACCACGGCAGAAGACTATCAGGCGATTGCAGACGAATATCCGGACTCACCGCTCGGGATTCTCGCACGCCTTCGTCAGGCGGATCGCGAGCTGGAAGATGCCGTGTCACAGATGTTTACCGATCGGGAGAAGGCGGCGGACAGTCTGGCGGTTGCCGCGAAGGCATACGAACAGCTCGAAAGCAGAAACGATGTGAACGATTCTGTCCGTGAACGAGTGCTGGTCGGGCTGGCACGCGTTGCCGAATGTCGGTGTGACGGATCTGACGCAACAATTCAGGCCGCAAGAGCGGCATGGGAACGCGTGCTGAAGGAGTTCCCTGAATCGAAGAATTTCAAAGCGATTGCCGAATCACGAATCAAACGTCTGGCATCCGAAGACAGCCATGAATTCTATGCGTGGTTCAGTCAGCAGAAACCAAAGCCTGGTGATGACCTTTTGATGCCGCAAGACGGCAGTCCAGGTCAGGTGCCCTCAGTGCCCAGCTTCCCTTCTCTTCTTGATCCTGGTTTTCCGAAAACGGGTGAGACGACGCCCGCTGCACCTGTCGAAAATGCAGCGGAAGCCGCGGAAAATGAAACGCCTGCGACGCCGGATGGAGCCACGGCGGACCCGTCCGCAGCAACTCCTTCGGCACCGGAGACTTCAGCAGATCCAGCAGCGGAATCTCCGAAACCTGCCGAGCCGGCGGCTGATGCAGAACCGGTGAAGGAAGAACCTGCGGCTGCTCCTCCCGCCGCGGACGAACCTGCACCTGAAAAATCCGGCGAATGACGACGGCGGACGACGATCCGACACCGACCGACAACGGGGAAGTATTGCCGCTGCCGGTCGAGCCCCTGTCCGAGTCAGAAGAGCCGATTGATCTTACGGTAGAAGCACGCGCACACGGCTGGCGTCTGGATCACTACCTCAACCGACTGTTTCCGAATCACAGCCGCGCCCAGTTGCAGCGGGCCATTGAAGCGGGCAGTGTACATCTAAACGGGTTAGTGCCGAAGGCCTCGCGACGGCTCAGAGTCAACGATCGCATCTGGATTCAGCTTTCGGATGCGGAAGAGTCCCATATCGTGGCGGAGGATCTGCCGCTGGATGTGTTGTATGAAGACGAGGCCATCATCGTCGTCAACAAACAGGCGAATATGGTGGTTCATCCCGGACGGGGAAATTCAAGGGGTACTCTGGCGAGTGCACTGCAGTTTCACTTTGACACACTGAGCGATGTTGCCGGCCGACATCGGCCTGGTATCGTCCATCGCCTGGATCGCGACACAACTGGCGTCATACTGATTGCCAAGGACAATCAGGTTCATCAGAAGATTAGCAGCCAGTTTGAACGCCGTGAGGTCCGGAAGGAATATCGGGCCATCGTGCGCGGAGTTCCTGAATTGGCTTCAGATTACATCCGAACATTCGTCTGCTGCCATCCGCGAGTCCGCGAGAAGATGATGGTCTGCCCGGAGGGCGGAAATGCCCGGGAAGCAATTACCTTCTACCGCACTGCTGAGAATTTTCGCAGCTACGCACTGATCGATCTTCATCCACACACCGGACGAACTCATCAACTGCGAATCCATATGCAGCATATTCTGACACCGATTGTGGCCGATCGCATGTATATAGGACAATCCACGCTGACAAAATCTGAGGTACTGAAGTCTGCCGCCGGTCTACACAGCCGGGCGAGAGCGTCGGAAACGCAGGAATCCCTGCATTCTGACGACGACATTCTGATTGCGCGACAGGCGCTCCATGCCTTTCGTTTGACAATTCGGCATCCCGTGAGTGGAAAAGAGATTCAGTTTGAAGCACCATTCCCACAGGACTTTCAACAGACGCTTGAGTTTCTGAGATCACACTCTGTGGACATGCGGCATGTTTGAACTGCTTACGCCCCTTTTTGCTGTCGCCGGTGGAATCCTTGCCGGAGTGCCGCTGTTGCTGCATATGCTCCGACGCACGCCCGCAAAGCGAATGCCCTTCAGCATCGTTCGTTTTCTGACTCCTTCGCTGCCCAATACAACCAAACGATCGACCATTGAACATTGGCCCCTGATGTTGTTGAGGATGCTGGCGATTGCATTGATTGCGCTCGCATTTGCGCGACCTTTTCAGCGTGTAGCGCTGGATAAGACCGCCCTGAGCGATCGATCAGAGCGTATCGCCATCCTGCTCGATGCCAGTGCAAGTATGCGCCGCGACGGAATTCGCGAGGCTGTGGCATCCGAGGTACGTCAAGCCACGGCGAATCTCGAACCGCAGGATCAGCTGAGTGTCTCTGTGTTCTCGGAAACGCTGCGAACACTCGTTACCGTCGATGAATGGAAGGCGACTGAACCGGCAAATCGTCCGGGGCTGATCGATCGCGCTATTGAAGATTATGAACCTGACTGGCTGTCGACTCGCACCGCGTATGCCATGCTGGAATCTGCAGAAGAGGTCTCACGCGATGTCGGCACGATTGCGTCCGGCAATATCGGGCGTGTCATTCTGATTACCGACTTCCAGCAGGGTAGTACACTCGACGAACTGCGGTCCGGCAAATGGCCGGACTCAGTGAAACTCGACCTGCACATTGTCCGGCCACTGCAGTCGGGCAATGCCGGTCTGAGTCTGGTTGAAGAGGAGCGCACGGGTCGCACGCGGGTACGGATTACCAATTCCGGGGATGCCGCTTTAACCAAATATCTGCTGCAGACTTTTGATTCAGAGGGTCAGCCTGCAGGGAAGCCGTTCACCGCCGAAGTGGGCATTGGTCAGCGAAGGACGTTTTCTATCCCTGAGCCCGCCGGCGGGATCCCGCAGATTGCCGGCGTGGAGCTATTGGGCGACACGCATAACTTCGACAATGTTGTCGATCTTCCCGTGGAAGAGCAGACGGCGATTCATGTTGGTCACGCTGGCTCCGTCGATGCCAACGACTCTGAAGCCATGCGATATTATCTGCAGCGAGCGCTTGATGGCAATGAAGCAGAACCTGTAGATGTCACTGACTTGCTTAAAGCAGACGGACTGGCCATACCGCCGCCGCCGGACGTTCGACTGGTCTTCGTCACGGAGTCTATTCCCGAAAGTCTTGCGTTGTCGCTGGATGCGGTCCTGAAACGCGACGGCCTCGTTATTGTCGCGCTGAAATCCGTTGACATGACGAGTTCTCTGAAGAATCTGTTGCCGCCTGGATTGTCTGTCGCTGAAGCCAGTGTCAAAGACTACGTGATGCTCGGGCAAATAGATTTCTCTTCGCCGGTCTTCTCAACATTCTCTGACGCCAGGTTTTCTGATTTTTCTTCGATTCGCTTTCAAAAGTATCGAAAACTGACACTGAATGGCGAAAAGCCTGCCAGTGTCAGGATCCTTGCTGCATTCGACTCAAAAGATCCAGCGATACTTGCCTACAATCATCCTTCCGGAGGTCAGGTATTGATTATGGCGACTGGCTGGCACCCTGACGACAGCCAGTGGGCGCTGTCGACCCGGTTTGCGCCCATGATTCAGCGGTTTGTCGCAATGGCAAATCCGAGCCGTAGTGCGCATCACCTGTATGAGGTTGGTCAACGTATCTCACCCGCCGTTCTGATGGGACACAATCCCTGGAAACTGCTGCGGCCGAACGGCGAACTCCTGGTGACGACTCCGATCACAGCTCTGCCGGACTCAAATAACACTGCGGCAGTAAGTTCGTCCTCGCCGCCCCTGACGTCTGTGGTTCTCGACGAACCAGGTCGCTGGAGCCTGACAGGCGACAACGCAGATGCTGCGGAATCGATAAGTCTGCTGGTAAATGTCGCCGTGTCGGAAAGTCGGACGGAGCCATTGCCGACAGGTCAGTTACAAGCGCTGGGGATGTCACCCGATATTGCCGTGATCCGCAATACATCAGGCCAGCCCGATGCAACCCGGACGGCCCAGCTTGATGCCGCAGAACTGGAAGCGGGACAGAAATTCTGGCGTTGGCTGCTGCTCGCCGGACTTGGATGCCTGGCACTCGACAGCATCGTTTCATTTGCCCTGGAGCAACGTCGTCGGCTGGAACTGATATGAAGCAGGAACATCAATCGCCGCGCGATGACCTCTATTCTCTGCCGTTGAATCAGGTGGGAAGTTTTGAATTTGACGAACAGGTCGTTCGCGTATTTCCTGACATGATTGCCAGATCCGTGCCTGGATATGGTTCGATTCTGTCCATGATTGAACAACTGGCAGCGCGTTTTGTGCTTCCGGGAACAGCAGTCTGGGATTTGGGGTGTTCACTGGGGGCGGCAACGCGTCTGATTCGTCGTACAGCGCCCACCGACTGCACAATTCACGCAGTCGATAATTCAGCCGCCATGATCGAACGACTGCGAGTAATGCTGACTGAATCAGGTAACAGCGGCTGTGAAGTCATCCTGCATGAATCGGATCTTCGTGATGTTAAAATTTGCGACTCATCATTTGTGGTTCTCAATCTGACGCTGCAGTTTCTGCCACCTGCATCACGGACGGAAGTCATCGAAAACGTCTGGCGCGGGTTGCGGCCGGGCGGTGCGCTGCTGCTTTCAGAAAAAATCTGTTTCGATGAACCAACGCAGCAACACCTGATGACCGAATTGCATCACGATTTCAAGCGGGCTAATGGTTACAGCGACCTCGAAGTCGCCCAAAAACGTACGGCGATCGAAAACCGTCTGATCCCCGAGTCCCTGGAGACTCACATCGATCGGCTGAAACGGGCTGGATTCAGGACGATCGCGCCATGGTTTCAATGTTTTAATTTCGCGTCGATTTTGGCCGTTCGCGGTGAATGTGATGTTCACGGCAACGAAAAGCAGTAGCGATCGCACTGCCTCCAACGGACCAGAATTGGCTACGCGATCAACTCGTCGACGACCTTACCATGGATATCTGTCAGACGAAAATCGCGCCCGGCATAGTGATACGTAAACTTCTCGTGATCAAAGCCGACCAGCTTCATGATCGTGGCATGCAGATCGTGCACGTGGACTTTGTTCTCGACCGCTCGAAACCCGAATTCATCGGTTGCTCCATGCACGTAACCGCCGCGAACTCCGCCACCTGCCATCCACATTGTGAATCCCCAGTGATTGTGGTCACGACCGTTGATCTTGCCGGCGTTACTCCCCTTCTTTGGAAGTTCGACGACCGGTGTACGTCCAAATTCTCCCCCCCAAATCACGAGCGTCTCGTCGAGCAGTCCCCGCTGTTTCAGGTCCGTCAGGAGCGCACCGATCGCCTGATCGCATTGCTTTGCGAGCTGGCGGTGGTTTACTTCGATGTCGTCGTGATTGTCCCATGGCTGGCCCTGACCATGCCAGACCTGGACGAACCGTACGCCGCGTTCGACCAAACGACGGGCGATTAGAATCTGTCGCGCCTGTACCCCGTCGCCGTACATTTCCTGAATATGCCGGGGCTCGCGCGATACATCAAACGCATCGGTGGCCTGTGTCTGCATCCGAAACGCCAGTTCAAACGACTGGATACGCGATTCCAGCTGCGCATCGCCGGGGCGTTCCGCCAAATGCTGTCGATTGAGCGACTGGAGCAGCCCCAATTGCAGCGTCTGATCTCTCGGGGTAATTCGGTCGTTGCGAATATTTTCAACCAGCTTCTCGATGTCGGTATGTTTCGTATCAACGTACGTTCCCTGATACACACCCGGCAAAAAGCCGCTCTGCCAGTTCTGCGATTCCTGAATGGGATATCCGCCCGGGCACATGGAGACAAATGCCGGAAGATTCTGGTTTTCGGTTCCCAGACCGTAGGTCAGCCATGAGCCCATACTTGGGCGGACCAGTCGCGCTTCACCGCAGTTCATTAACAGCAACGAAGGTTCATGGTTCGGCACGTCTGCGTGCATGGACCGAATAATCGCCATGTCATCCACATGTTGCGCGACGTGCGGAAACAATTCGCTGACTTCGATGCCGCTTTGTCCATACGGACGAAAGCGATACGGCGATGGGAACAGGGCTCCGGTCGGACGTTCGGTTTTCAGGTTGCCGTCCGAAATCGTCTGCCCGCCACGTCGCTGAAGTTCAGGTTTCGGGTCAAAAGTATCCACCTGCGAAGGACCGCCATTCATAAACAGGTGAATCACATGTTTCACCCTTGACGGAAATTGCGGCGGCCTCGGCAACATTGGATTTGATGCCGAGGAGCCTGATGCAGCAACGGGATTTCCGGCATGCAGCATGCCCGCCAGCGCCATGGAGCCGAAGCCCATGCCGCAGCGTGTCAACATGCCGCGACGACCGACGGCGACTGGCGACACGTGAGTTTCCGATGATCCAAACAGCATTGTCTCAATCCACAAAAATGAACTCGTTCGTCAGCAATAACGCCTGAACCAGTTGTGCCCAGGGACTCAGCGGAGCTTCAGCCGGTTTGTCCCGAAAATCGGTTTCCGAATTCCAGGTACGTTGAATGTTGCCACCTGCCGACTGCGTGATGGTGATGGCAGAGGCAAATGAGTCGTGACTTTCGCCGGCACGGCAATCAACGACAAAATCGATGAAGGTTCCGCCGCGCATATCGAACGCCTCGACGTTCGCAGTTGCCGTCGAATTTTGGGCAATATTGTCGGCCAGCACACCGCGTGTCGGCGACACGATTCGGCACCGCACTCCATCACCCTCTTTCTGGAGATGGCGCGTTACACAGTTGATATCAACCAGACAGTCGTCCGGGGCGGTCCAGCGTCGAATCGCACATCGTGACAGCGATCCGCCAGGATGGCCTCCTCCACGATTCAGCGATACCCATCCCAGAGTTGGATCCGGCAATTTGTCTCCCCCCTGAAATGTGCCCCCTTTCGCCATCGGGAATTCCGCGAACTCCCTCACCCTCTGCAGCATTTCATCCATGGTGCCGTAGCCGTAGCTCCAGCCCGAAGGATGCATGGGCGGTGACGCATCATGCTGAAGCTGCGTCAGACAGGCTTCAAACTGTGCCACTTCATCGGCGACTGGTTCCCGCCGCAGAACGATTTCAAAAATCTTACGAATGCGCGCGGTCGGATCGCTGACACTGTCGAGTGACTCGGTTGCCTGTGCAATCTCTGTGGCCCGGTTCATGATGAACGGACTATTCAACTGAAACAGGGCCTGCTGGGGCACGGTTGTCTGAAAGCGTCTGGCGGCGTGGGCATCGGGACTCGCCATGTCAAACGTACGAAACAATCCGGGGAAATTCTGCCGGTCGATGCGGGCATAAATCGTCCTCCTCGGAGACTCGAAGTCCTGTGTCACATCCACCGACTTGCCACCCACAGTCCGGTCCAGACGTCCTGCGACTGACAGCACCGCGTCGCGCTGTGCTTCAAAGTCCAGTCGAGTGCGATTCATTCTGGCCAGCAGACGATTTTCCGGGTCAATCGCTTCTGCATCGAGACGTCGATCAGAACTTTGTTGCCACGTTTCCGACAGCACTATCCGACGAATCAGCGATTTCAGTGACCAGCCGTGTTCCATAAACGAAACCGTGAGGTAATCCAGTAGTTCCGGATGTGTTGGCGGATCCGTGCGGACTCCAAAGTCACTGGGGGAATCGACCAATCCGCGATCAAACAGGTGCATCCAGACGCGATTCACCGCGACACGTCCTGTCAGAGGATTAAGGCGACTGGCGATCGATGCGGCCAGTTCCAGTCTGCCGCTGCCGTCCGAATAGGCTGGCATGTCGGAGGTCGACAGGGCGGTCAAAAACCGACGGGCAACAGCTTCACCACGATTCCCAGGATTGCCGCGCTGAAAAATCACTGGATCGACAGGCTTATCCAGATCAACAAGTCGCAGCGTGGACGGCTCGTTCTTCGGTTCGTCGGATGAAGCAAAGATGCCGTACAGTGAGTAATAATCGGCCGTTGGAATGGGATCGAATTTGTGGTCATGACATCGCGCGCAGGTAACGGTGAGCCCCAGCATGCCCCGGGTCACAACATCGATCCGATCATCAATAATGTCGTGTTTGTTGTTCAGAAACCGGCGGCCGAGTGTCAGATAACCCATCGCTGCGAGCTGAGCAGGATCATCGGATCCGGGCATGCGATCTGCTGATAGTTGTCGTTTGAGAAATTCGTCGTATGGCATGTCATCATTGATGGCCTTGATGACCCATTCCCGAAATCTCCACGCATCAGGATATTCGCGATCCTCCTGAAAAACGTAGCCTTTGGTGTCAGCGTACCGCGCGATGTCCAGCCAGTAACGCCCCCAGCGTTCACCGAATTGCGGCGACGCAAGCAGCCGATCAATGTATGCGGCGGTCCAGGTTTCAAGAGTGCCGTTTGAGTGAGCGTCTTCAGCGGCCGCAAGTTCAGCGGACTCTGGAGGCAAACCCACCAACGCGAACGACAAGCGACGGACAAGTACCCTCGGGGCCGCTGGCGCGGACCGAGTCAAATTCTTTTCGGCAAGTCGGGTCCTGATAAAATAGTCAACTGGATTTTCGTTCTCGGAAATCTGCGACAGATCCGGCATCACGGGTGGTACAAAGGCCCAGTGTTCACGCCATTTTTCAGCGCGACGTTTCGCTTCCCCTTCCAGATCAGAAGTCTCCGGCCACACGGCGCCCCTGGCGATCCATTCCTCAACAAAATGCAGTTGCAGGTC
>JAGQQS010000878.1:0-577 GCA_020426105.1 Planctomycetaceae bacterium | reverse complement strand
TCCCGCCGATCCAGGCGAACACCGTTCTCCTGTTTTCCTGGACCATGACACTCGATGCATTTTTCGAGCAGCAGGGGGCGAATTCGCTGCTCAAACAAATCCTGTCCTTCATCCGCAGCCGTCAGGTGCCAGGATGCTGAAGAAAACACCAACACCGTAATTACGAAGACACGCAGATGACGGTTGAGGCCTGAATGCCGGGATGAGTAGTGCATAACGAGGGTGACCGTGTTGTTTGGACCGACGGCGCAGGGCAATAAATGCGGTGGGAGAGAACCATGGGGGCGGGCAAATTCAGGGTGGAAGCAGGCTTCCATCCTGAATCGTACGACATCTGACAACCTCGGCAAATGAAAGTCGGAATTTCGTACTTTTTCCCGACAGAAATCCAGAATCGCCGGGCACTTTCCCACCGCGACCCACAAAAGCAGACTCAGATCGCTGAAATCACCATTTGGCGCCGCGGTGCGTGTGGATACAATCCGCCGCTTCGAATCGCGACGGTCTCAGAGGACCGCCTGCTGTTATGTCACTCAATCGGAAAGATCGTCGATGGAAGCCGGAATTGTCGGCCTGC
>JAGQQS010000877.1 GCA_020426105.1 Planctomycetaceae bacterium | reverse complement strand
GTCCCCGGCAGCAAAGATCGGATCCTGCTGTATGATTCCGCGACGGGCCGTACCGTGTGGGAAGGTGAGGATATTCTGCCAGATGCCCCGATTCCGGAACTGGAAGACTGACTGATGTGGATCAAAATCTGCGGTGTCACGCGAGCGGAAGACGTCGCCGCGATTGTGCGCTCAGGAGCCGACGCGATCGGATTCAACTTCTATCCCGGTTCCAGGCGTTATATTTCCATCGCAGCAGCCCGGAAACTTGTCGCTGCGACCCGGCTTGCGCGGACTGACGCACCTCCCGTCGATCGCGTGGGTGTATTTGTGAATGCCGATGCTGAAGTCATTCACAGAACGATCCAGGAAACAGAACTGAACGTGCTGCAGATCCATGGTGATGAGACAATTGAACAGATTGCAGAAATTCACCGCCGTTGTCCTGAGACTGCAGTGATTCGCGCGTTTCGAGTGGCCCCGCAGAATATCGAGAAAACACTGGAAGAAATTGACCGGTTGACACTGAGCGTGCCATTGGCTGCCGTGCTGCTCGATGCATTGGTGCCCGGTGAATTCGGCGGTACCGGGATCACAGTGGACCCTCTGGTCCTGCAACGCTATTCAATGCAGCAGCGGCCAGGACTGATTCTTGCCGGGGGACTGAATCCCAAAAATGTGGCTTCCGCCACGGAGCATGTTGCGGTATGGGGAATCGACACGGCCAGCGGGGTTGAATCCGCGGCTGGCATCAAGGATGCCGCCATGGTTGATCAATTCATTCGCGCGGCTCGCGCGGCAGAAATCACGGACAACCACCTGACGCAGCCGATCAGAATCGGAGGATCCATACGAGGATCGTAAAGGTTTTCCGAATTGCGACGTTTGACGGATGGCGTATGAGATCACTCGGAATTCCTGCGAGCCGTTGCTTTTGGTCCTGAGGTGTTGGAGAATACACGACCCAACGAAGGCCTGTCCTTCGTATCCGGGACGCTAAGAATTCACTTTCGGGACGATACTGAGCCATGTCAGCAGATCAAAAGACGGTCGTACTGATCGAAGACGATCGGGATATTTCGACGACGATCCAAAGTGTGCTGACCGGGGCCGGATATCGGGTCTTCGCCGCTAATAACGGTCAGGACGGTCGCCGCCTGATTCAGGCGCAAAAGCCGGATCTCGTTCTGACGGATATGATGATGCCCCGAATGGGAGGTTTCCCCGTGCTGGAGTTTCTGGCGGAAATGCCCGATGCCCCGCCTGTGATTATGATGACAGCAAACGAAGGCAGCCGACATAAAGCATACGCTGAAATGCTTGGTGTCGTGGACTACCTGCGAAAACCATTTGCCATGGAAGTCATGCTCGAATCTGTGGCCCGTGCGATCGCTCACAGGCCATCTCTATAACTTCAGGATTCTGGAAAATGTTACATGCCGTGATCATGGCAGGTGGCAGCGGAACTCGCTTCTGGCCGCAAAGCCGGCAGAAAACCCCAAAGCAGCTGCTGCGCCTTGCTGGCAGCCGCACGATGATTCAGCAAACCGCCGATCGCTGTCGCGGCTGGGTGGACCCTTCCCGTCTATGGGTGGTCACCAACGAACTGCAGGCTGAAGCGACTCGCGCACAGTTACCGGAAGTCCCGTCGGATAACATATTAATGGAGCCCGCTGCCCGCAACACGGCGCCCTGCGTGGGACTCGCGGCGATCCAGATCCTGGAACAGGATCCCGAAGGTATCATGTTTGTGATGCCTGCTGACCATGTGATTCAAACTAACGAAGCATTTGCCGCTGCAGCACGCCGCGCCTGCGAAACGATCGAAGCGAATGATTCCAGCCTGGTCCTGTTTGGAGTCGTCCCTGCATTTCCCGCCACCGGATACGGCTATATTGAGCGCGGCGACGTCCTGTCAAATGCTCAGCCACGCTCGTATCGCGTTAACGCCTTCAGGGAAAAACCACACCGCGAACTCGCGGAGGAGTATATTCGCGACGGACGCTTCTTCTGGAATTGCGGAATCTTCTGCTGGAAGGCGCGGACAATTATTGAACTGTTAAAACGACATGAGCCGGAACTTCATGCCGGCCTGATGCGAATTGCAGACGGGATCCAGCTGGGGCTTGGAAAGGAATCTATTGCCAAAGAATTCCCGCGACTCAAAAGTATTTCCATTGACTACGCGGTGCTGGAACGCGCTGCAGAGGTCGTTGTGATTGAAGCTCCCTTTCAATGGGACGACGTCGGAAGCTGGCTCGCAGTGCCCCGTCTGAACGGATGTGACGACGACAGGAATACAATTGACGGCCCATTCTGTGGAATCGACACGCAGGGATGTATTGTACGCACTGCCGAGGATCATTTAATCGCAACGCTCGGCCTGCGAAACGTGATCATCGTCCATACCGAAGACGTGACGCTCGTCGCCGATGTAAACCAGAGCGAACGTATTAAAGAGATTCTCACGAAGCTCGAAAGCGAGAACCACAGGCAGTATCTATAAGCCGGACTGATGCCATCTCCATATGCAGCGCAGGTCGCCACAAGAATACAACATACATACGTAAAAAAGCCCTGGACCATAAGATCCAGGGCTTAATTTCAGATGCTTCACGGAGCAAGGAGCTTGCAGGCTCGCTGCTTCCTTTGATCACTACGGACTCGATGGATTATCGTTGTTATT
>JAGQQS010000052.1:8954-9766 GCA_020426105.1 Planctomycetaceae bacterium | reverse complement strand
TTTTTTGCGAGCCACAAAGCGTCACAAGATTCACAAAAGAGTACATCGCGGTTCAGGGGGATGCTGGTCCTGCTGTAATCACACTCTTCATCACCTGGCACAGCAACTGATCATCGCGTGGATCAATGGATCGCAGGTCCAGCAGGACGGCGTCCGCTTCAATGCGGCCCCAGATGGCGGGCACGCTCATGCGGAATTTTTGGGCGAGCGATAGAGTTGAAGTGCCGGAGACACAAACCGAAATGGCGACGGACGAAATCTGGTGTCCGGCACAGGAACCACCGCCGATTTCCGCGACGCTCGGTACAATTTGCAACGTGACATCTGACTCCGAATCAAGCTCCGCAACTAAAGACTCGGCTCGTTGACGCAGCAGCGCACAGTCGGCTTGCAGCATTTGGCACAGCGGCAATTCGTCCGCAGCGGCCCCGCGCGCGTGAATCAGCAGTGTGGCCTGCAGCGCCGCGAGGCTGAGTTTGTCGATGCGCAGGCAGCGGGCCAACGGGTGATGACGCAGGGACGCAATGAGGGGAGCTCGGCCCAGAATCATGCCAGCCTGCGGTCCGCCAAGCAGCTTGTCGCCGCTGCCCAGGACGAGATCCGCACCGGCATCGATACTCGTCCGAAAGTCCGGCTCACTGAATCCCGCCAGCACTGGATTCTGAAACAGTTGTCCGCTGCCGATGTCGTCGAACATCATCAAGCCGCGATCATGTGCCAGTGTCGCCAGTTCGATACAGGATGGTTCTGCCGTGAAACCGACGATGCGATAGTTCGATGCGTGAACCCGCAGGATTGCCGCCGTGCGTTCG
>JAGQQS010000052.1:0-8771 GCA_020426105.1 Planctomycetaceae bacterium | reverse complement strand
CCCGCGTTATTGTTAACGATCAGACTGTCTTCGCAACGGGTGAGCGCACACAACAGTTCATGCACCTGAAACCCGCGATACGAACGAGCGCCGGACTCCGGATCAACTTCCAGCAGACATGCTCCGGCGGCATCCATGATCGCATTGCGAGCCGCATCGGCCAATGGCGCGCGGCCCAGTCCGGTGTGGAGCAGCACGCCGGTTGCATTGATTACCTTTCGCGGAGCCTTCATCAGCCAGCGATCCATGTCGGCGATTAGCCAACCGATGATTCGGTTTTCTGCATCAGGCCGGGACGAAACGAGGCCCTCCACCGCAGATCGCTGACGCAACCGGTCAATGGCAGCGAGCAACTTTGCACGAACAAGCTCAGTGCCAAACTGATCGACCAGCGAGACAACTTCGGAACGCGTCAAGAGCTGCGTCATCGAAGGGATTAGTTTGCGGAAATCGTCAGACATAGAAAAACAGCATATCGACCACTGGAGCAAAATCGAATCCGCAACGGCTGGCGGCAGACATGATTTTACCATACCCGTCGTAGTGGACGAGGCGACGAGTCCTTCGCAGCCGGGGACTCGTTGCCTCGTCCACTACAGTGAAATCCTTTCTGCCGCTCGTCTAAACAGGGAAATTTCGTGTGTTCAGTCCGCCCGAATCGCGTCGTCGGGGTTTTCGTCAAATTCAGAAAAAACGAATACCTGGTGCCTTGTCAGCCCAAGCTGACAGCCGTAAGCTATCGGCAAGATTTGTGGGATAAATGCCCAAAGAGATCTTTGAAAACTAGTTGAAAGTGGGTTTTCTGCCCGTTAGGCTGTGCGTTCAGAATCGCAGCGATTGCGTTTTGGTCGATCCATATACGTTTTGACCAGGCATCTGGCACGAAAGCTTGTCATGTTTCTTACAGGGGAATTTCAGCGGACGATCGATGATCGCCATCGCCTGATGTTGCCTCAGGAACTGGCCTCCGCAGTGTCTGACGAAAATGGTGACCTGATCGTTGCAAAAGAGCGAGCTGGCTGTCTGAGTCTGTGGCGGCCGGCCGAATGGCAGCAGCGCCTCGACAGTGGTATCGCATTGCTTCGCCAAAAGATTGACTCCGGGCGAATGGAACAGCGTTGGGGCGATGTGCAGCGGCTTGGTCGTTTGTTGTCGACTCGTCATCAAACCGTGCGATTGGCGAACCGTTCGAGACTGCTGATCCCCGATAGCTTCAGAACATTTCTGGGAGTCGATGCTGGCAAGGAAGTTGTTATTGTCGGTGCCGTCATCTGTGTGGAAATCTGGAATCCGGAAGCATGGAACAGTGTCCTGCGCGAAGAGATGCCGGACTTTGGCGAATTGTTCAAACAGCTGACGTCGTGAAAAAGGGGTCAGGAGCCAATAGCCAAATGGCCCGCAGGGTGCTTCGCACTATTGGTTCCTGCTCCCTTTTTCACAAACCAAACCCACAATCAACTCTGGACGCAGAACGGATCGAAGCGGAGAAAAGCACACTCACTCACGCAACCCACTCCCAACAGGTCGCTTGCTCACTCAACAAGACACGCGACTGGCCTTGAATTACCAGGGATGGCCTCCTGGCAGGGATGCCGCTTTTCTCTCTTCGATCCGTTATTTTCTTCAATGGAACTGGGCGTGTTCCAATTGCGATTCAATCCACTTTTGCGCTGAGCGCCAGCAGTGGACGCCCAATGATGCGGGAATTAATCCGGGCGACGCCGTGCCACGTTCGCCGCAACGAAGCTGAGCAGCATCCTGAGGATCCAGCAGGACGACCCCGGTAAATCGATGCTCTGTCAACCGCAGCGTGTCGCGTGGGTTCTGCTCCGATGACGACTCGTCCCTTGCCACCACCGGCAACGGACCTCCGTTTGATGCTGCCAGTGCCGCATGCGGAACAGTGCGGCTTGCCTGCGGATTGACATGGTGCAACGTTCCGTTCACGACGCGGTGTGTTCCGATCCGGACGCGGACTGGTCGGCCGACGACCTGCACTGTCCGCGCATGGTCACGCTGGCCGATGGAGATCTGAAGTTCTTTCTGATCTTCGCGCCCGATCGTGATAAGTTCCCGACCAGGTTTGGCAAATGTTCCAGCCAGTTGATCCAAATCCTGTGCGATCACGCGGCCATTCCTGCCGGCTCGAAGTTCGAGTCCATCGACTTGTTTCCGACATTCCGCAAGCTGTGAATGCAGTGAATCCAGATTGCTCTGTGCGACACTGAGTGCGCCGCCGTTGTGTCCACGATTGGCCGTCTGCAGCCGAAGTTCCTCCTGAGCCACTCGCTGCTGCAGATCGGCGAACTTTGCAGAGACTTCTTCGTTAGTCAGCGAAACGAGCAGATCACCGGCAGTCACTTCCTGGCCGTCGCTGACGTGCACCTGTTGAATAAAACCGGCCGTCGTGGCCCGGATGACTTCTCCATCGGTGTAGTCCACAATTCCAGGGGCAGTAATCATCACCGGAGCCGGCACGACGAAGAAGAGAGTACAGGCCGCGGAACCACAAAAGGCTGTTACGGCAAACGCACGAACCAGTCGTTCCGGTTGCTGCAGCCTGAGCGTGTGCAGATGTTTGAGGAATCCCCAGAGCGGCTTGCCAAACCACAGGACCACGCCCACCGCCGCCAGCGCGATGCCCGCACCATGGAACAGCACGGAGGCAGTGATCAGCAGCGACACGGAAATCATGATCCGCCACAGAGTCGCGAGGCCGCCGAAGGTCAACAGGACCCAGCGTTCAGATCCAATCGTCGTGACCGCAGCCACCGATTCACCGAACACAAGTTGCCGGGCTGCAGCGCTGACAGCCTGCGTCGCCTGAGTCATCAGATTCGGAATCTGCAGCAAATCGGACAGGATGTAATAGCCATCGAACCGCATCAACGGATTCAAATTAAAGAGGAGTGTCGAAAGACTGGCCATGACGATGATGTTCTGCAGCACATGCCGCACCAGCGGCGAGTCGGTAAAGGTCCATGCGAGCATTGCCACCGAAGCGATCAGCAGTTCGATGTAGACGCCGGCTGCGGCGGTATGTATCCGATGCCAGCGCGAGCGAAACGACCAGCTGGAAGAGGCATCCACGTAAGCCAGAGGAGTAAACACGGCAAGCACAAATCCGGTTTCGCGAATGTCACCGCCATATCGTAAACAGACCAGACCATGCGCTGTTTCGTGGACGCACTTCAGGCCGATCCATGCCGCCAGCAGCCAGACCCAGTTTTCCACAGCCACGACGCTGGCAGAGTCGTCCGAAAATTGCCGCCAGTGGTGCGACAGCATCATCACGGCTGCGATCATCAGGAACAGCGACAGCACAAAGGCGGCAGGGGAAAATATCCATCCGAACGTCGGCTGTAGTGCTCTCAGAAATCCTTCGGGCCGTCCCAGTGGAATCTTCAGCCACAGCGGGTTCATCTTTTTCCACCAGCGTTCCGCGGAACCTGTCTGCCGCACCGTCGAAGCCGCGCCGGAAGCGGTCGCATCGGTATCGGAAAACGACGCCAGTCCGTTGTCGAGCAGCCATGAATAAACGGCCATCGCCTGAAACTGATTCAGCGAACCAGCACCCTGCTTCTGCGACGCGACTGCCAGCGCTTCAGCAAAACTTGTACGGCCGTTCAACAGAGAAATAAACACGTATTCCGGGTAACCGATGCGATAGTATTCGGACGTTGTCGAGACCTCGATGTGATAGAACGTCTCGCGCCCATAACGCTGCGGCAGGAAGAGCAGGTCGTCACGCAGTTTCAACCGCGTGCGTGTCAGTTCGACGGTTGAGATGTCAGGAAGACCCTGCATACTACCACCCCAGCCAGCCCAGCAGGTAGGCAAACGGCTTGTGGAACAGATTCCAGCCCAGCAGATTGCGGCCCGTACTGATTTTGGAGTGACCCCGCATGCCTGGTCGCAGCATGCCCGAAGCATTCACAACATCGGCTTCCGCAACGAACACATTGGTTCCATCGCGAAGCTCAGCCCGCGGATGTATGTTGCGGATTGTGGCTTCGAGACTGTCTTCCGGAACAGCGTCCAGCTGCACTCGAACATTCATCCCGACTTGTACATGGCGGATATCCATTTCCGGAATGCAGACCTCGATAACCATGGCATCCAGTGGCGCGATTTCGAAAAGTGTCTGTCCGGTTTCCAGCGGCACGCCTTCGGCTTCACGATGATCTCCACTGACGACAACCCCGTCAGCCGGACTGCGAACTTCAAGGCTGGAATCACGGTGTGTCAGCAGTTCGGCGCGTTGCTGCAGTCGCTGAATTTCATGTAACGCGATCGCGGCATCACCGAATTCGTGACTGCTCATGTGGGTGTTGCGCTCTTTTGTGGCCTTATGGAGATTTGCCTGAACTTCGGCCAGCTCCCAGCGAATTTCGCGGCCGTCCAGAACGGCCAGCAGGTCGTTCTTCTGAACCACGTCTCCCGGTTCAACCAGACATTTCAACAGCGGTCCATTAAAAGGTGCAGCGACAAAACGACGCGCGACAGGCTGCAGTTCACAGTTGCCCTGCACGACGTAGTCGATGGGAATCAGCAGGGCAACCCCGATGGCTCCGCAGACCCAGGCCGCCAGTTCCAGACGCGATCGCGTCAGCAGTTTACGGATGGATTGCGTCCACTGCAGCCAGCGGCTGTCGGCCAGCTTCTGCAGGATTTCCAGACAGCTCCCCAGAGATTCGCTGCCTGCTCGCAAAAAACTTTCGGCGCTCACCGCATGCTGTCCGGCGGCTGCATCACGGAACGTCAGGATGATCGATCCCGTTCCAGCGCCTGTTTCAGACTGAAGCGGCGCTGAAACAATTGTGCAGTCGTTCCAGCTTTCCGAAAGCTGCTGGTGCGACAGCAGTGCATGGCGATTATTCGGATCCCGAACGGGCCAGACGCCTCCTGCCGACCGCAGTTGTGTTTCCTGAAGTACAGATTCAATCAAACGGGTTTCTTCTGAGAACGGATCAATGGTTCCTCCGCCGGCGATGGCCGTCAGTCGCACGTCCTTTGATCCCCGGGGGCACAATCCGACACAGACACAATCTGCATGCAGCAGGGACTGCAAGGAATCGGCGAGTCGCTGACAGGCGGTGTCTGATGTGGGTGCTGACTGAACATGGGATACCAGCTCAATCAGCGCGGCGATGGTTCGTGCTTCTTCAGCGGCCAGCTGACAGTTGCGGTGCAACGCCCACTCATTGATCAGCCCACTGAGCATCAGGAGCGAGGCCCATGCGGCGGACGACACGCCTGCGTCGAGTGAGTCTGTTTCCAGCAGTACCAGCAGGCATTGACCGGGAAATGCCGGCACGGGCAATGCGACAAGCTGCAACCTGCTGTCTGAGTCCGACTGCAGGCGCTGCAGACAGGGTTCACCGGATTGACCGGCGCGGCGGGCAATATCCTTCAGTACCTGTTTGAGCGATTCAGCAATTCCGCTGGAGGGACACAGCAGGCCTTCGATGCGTTCCTGTTGTCCAATCTGACCGCCGGAAGGAAAATACCAGACCACCAGGGCGGCGTTTGCGGAACGCCGCAGACAGGCGGCGACAGCCGTCTGTAATCCTGGGAAATCAGGCGCCGCTAAAATGGACCGCCGCACGAACAGGATCGAATCGGACGGTATCTCGAGCTGTTCTGCTGCTTGTGCGCCCCGATTTTCAGATTCCGGAGGCGTGGCTGCAGACACGACAGCAGCGGCTGCATGGCGTCGATCATTGACGAGCAGAGGATTCATGGTTCCGATCAGCTACGGGGGACGGAAGTTCTTCCGTGGTTGGCACCGGACTTCCGGGATTCGTCACTGGTTCGTACTGCAGCACAGCGCGTTCACCGCTCTGAAACTGGCCATTCGGATTCGGCAGACGGACTTTGACGCGTATCGATGAATTTGAGGAATCTGTTGTTGGCGAGACGTATTCCACAATTCCCTCAGCCGTCGTATCAGAATATCCGAGGTGCAGGTTCACGGTCTGCGCCTGATGGAACGAGTTCCGCTGATCCAATGGTACCGAGAAGACAACCATCAGAGGGTCAAGCTGCACGATCCTGGCCACAATCGGATCAGAGGGAGACACAAATTCGCCAGCGTCCTTATGAACTTCACTCACAATACCGGCGATGGGAGCCCGGATACTGCGTTGCTCCAACTGGGCCTCGATCCGCCGGAATTCCAACTGCTTGATTTCGAGCTCTTCCCGAACGGTCAGATGACGCGATTCGGCAACGATGAGTTCTGTCTGTACGCGATCGACTTCCTGCTGACTGGCATGGTCACGTTTCCGGAGATCCTGCAGTTTAGCGAGTTCCGAACGACGCAGATTCACATCCGCAGCAGCGGACTGCAGAGTGCCTTCCACATTCATGCTGCGGCGGGCTACTTCCAGCGATGCCTTGAGCACATCGTCCGCCATCACCGCAATCACGTCACCTGATTTAACGACATCGCCTTCCCTGACATTGATTCCTGACAGCGTGCCCATTTCCGAAGCGGCAACGGCGATGTCGCGATACGGTTCGGTGTAGGCTTCGATATGGTTTGCGTCGGCAGTCTGATTTGCCGTAGAGACGCTGGTCGTTGTGGCATGCGCGGAACTCGCGATGTGTGAGGCTGGCTGGTGGCCGGCAACGCTCCTCGAGTCTGTTTCAGATCCGGTGGCAGAGCGTTGATCAGCATCCTTTGATCGTCTGTCAGCCGTTTGTCGATCCACCGTGGGTACAACGCCCGGACGTACGTTATCCCCGCTGGATTGAGACAGCCATGCCTGCCATGACGCCGCCACGCCCAGAACGGCCGCGCCAAGAATCAGTGCCTGCGTGAGTTTCTTCGAGACCATGTGTCACCAGGGTTTTCTTCGCGGCCATTGCGGCCGGATGGATACGACTTTCCAAACGTGATCGACTGAATTGGTGCGCTGCGGAAATGCAGCACCCTCATCAGAACACTAGTTCAGAAATCGCAACACGCAGGCCGAGAAATGACGAACCCGTGATCTCAGATGTTCCGATCGTATCAATCAGCACACAGGCAACGGATTTACCGAAGATGCCACCCCGAGAATCATGGTACTGCTCGCCTTCGCAGGGTGGCGCCGCCGGAGAGATTGGCGACGGCTGCAAAACCGTGCTGTTTGAGAATTCGCTGTGCCACATGGCCCCGCAGGCCAACGCCACAACTGACAACAACAGGCAATGAAGGGTCGAGTTCACCGAGGCGGTCACGCAGTTCATCCACCGGGATCGAAATCGGTGTGGCACAGCCGGTAAGCGGTGCTTTAGCGATCTCTGCGGCTGTTCGCACATCGACTACCTGATATCCCGTCAAATCGGCATCGGGGTCCAGCAAGTCACCCAGACCATCCAGCTGATTGCAGGCCGTAAAGGCGGCTTGATGAATCGGATCCTTGGCTGATCCATAAGGTGGCGCGTAGGCCAGATCCAGACCCGCCAGATCCCGCACGGTCGCCCTGAACGCCATCGCGGTAGCAATCACATCGATTCGCTTATCGACGCCGTCCCGGCCAATCGCCTGCGCGCCCAGAACACGTCCACCATCGGCCGCGTAGATCAGTTTTAGCGTGATCGGTGTCGCCCCTGGAAAATAGCCCGCGTGCTGGTTTGCTACAACGGTCACACAGTGAAACTTAATCCCCGCCCGTGTTGCCGCTTTGGCTGACAAGCCTGTCATTCCCGCAGCAAAGTCGAAGACGCGAACGATCGCGGTACCTAAAACGGCAGCGGCTGCCGCCGATTTTCCCGTCGCGGCATGTTCACCCGCGAGACGTCCTGAACGATTGGCGGGACCCGCCAGCGGAACCCGCATGGATTGACCCAACGGTTCCGTCAGATATTCCGCCACATCACCGACCGCATAAATGTCCGCATCTGATGTCTGTCCATATGCGTTCGTTGTAATTCCGCCCGTCCTGCCAATTTCCAGTCCGGCGGCAACTGCCAATTGCGTATTCGGACGCACGCCCATGCCCAGAATGATAAGCGACCCGGCCAAAACGTTGCCATTCGTCAATACAACGCCGGTTGCATGGCCTGCCGCATCTTTTGTGATGCTCTGAATTCCACTTCCTAGTTCCAGCGTGACTCCACGATTTTTCATGTCGTCCTGCAACGGGACAACCATTTCTGGATCCATGGGTGGAAGCACTTGCGGCTGCAGTTCGGCCAATGCCACGCTGAACCCTCGCGCTACCAGCTGTTCGACCATTTCCAGCCCGATAAACCCCGCACCGATCACGACCGCTTTTCGATCGGACGTCGGAGCCTGATCGACCGCCGCCCGAATTCGATCCATGTCGGCGATGTTGCGCAGGCTGTAGACACCACCCGCATTGGTGCCATCCATCGACGGGACAAAGGGGGCGGCGCCGGGGGAAAGAATCAGTTTGTCATAAGGCTGAGCGTACTCCGAACCGTCAGCGAGCCGTTTTACAACAATCTGTTTCGCCGTTCGATCAATCCGGATCACTTCGCTCCGGGTGCGGACATCCAGCCGAAACCGGCGTTCCAGAAGCTCTTTTGTAGCCACCAGGAGCTTACCGCGATCCGGTATCTCGCCGCCAATGTGATAGGGCATCCCGCAGTTGGCAAACGATACAAACTCGTCTTTCTCCAGCAGAATGATCTCTGCATGTTCGTTGCAGCGGCGGGCTCTCGTTGCCGCCGATGCTCCGCCTGCGACTCCACCCACAATCACGATCTTCAGCTTTTGTTCGTTCATTCTGTGTCTACATCCATGTGTTCAGGGAAAG
>JAGQQS010000876.1 GCA_020426105.1 Planctomycetaceae bacterium | reverse complement strand
GTTCGAGGAACTTGGGATTGGCGCAAAACGCGGCCCTTTCCGTGCTCCAGGTACAGCAACAACGCTCCCATCAGCGGAAATGGTGACCCAGGATTTCGGGAATCGTAACCAGGACCCCTATCTGACGGGTGTCGTCTACACGGATCTGAACAACAATCGATTCTATACGATCGGAGAATCGATTCGCGGCGGGACAGTCACCGCCGTGAATCTGACGACCGGCGTGAAATATTCGGACACAATTGGTGTGTCCGGAGCATATGGGTTCGTCGTGCCTCCGGGAACATATGCTGTCACAGCCACAGTGACCCTGAACGGCGTGTCAAAAACATTCAAAAAAAGCACGAACAAGGTCGTGGGCAATGACAATGTGAAGGTCGATTTTGAGACGAATTCTGATCCGCTCGTCCCTGCCCCCGTACGTCCTGTCGTGGATTTGAACGGCAGTGCCGCCGGGATCGATGCTAACACGTCATACACCGCGGGCGGCGGCGCCGTGACGATCGTCGATTCGAACGCGACCGTAACAGATGCGGACAGTCCGAATTTGCAGTCTGCGACAATCACGCTGGTAAGTCCCGCAGCGACTGAGAGTCTTTCGATCACCGGCGCTCCATCAACCATTACCGTGGCTGCTTACAATGCGACGAGCGGTATCTTAAGGCTGACGGGTAACGCCAGCCTGGCTCATTACCGGACCGCAATCCGGCTGCTGAAGTACACAGATAGCCGCGTGTCAGCAACCGGTAACAAAACGGTCAAGGTTATCGTCAACGACGGCGGGCTTTCGAGCGCGCCGGCGACTATCACCATTCAACGCATTCCCGCGGCCGTTCCTGGTGACATGGATGGCGATGGTCAGATAACAACTCAGGACGGAAACCTGGTCACTTTGATCCTGCTTGGTGCTTCTGATGCGACGCTGCAACAATTGAGAACACCGGGCTCTACCGCGACGGTCGCTCAAATCAGAGCGAGTTTCGAGCGTTATAAATCGCGAATGGATATCGATAACAATGGCACTACCACGACCCAGGACGGAAATCTGATTGTCCTCGTTAAGCTTGGTGCATCGGATTCAGTTCTGGAGCTGCTGCGGGGGCCAGCCAACACGCCTGATACTCGAAACAATGCGGCTCAAATCAGAGCGGCAGTTCAATCGCTCGTTGCAGGTCCAGCTGCATTCACACCTGACAGCAGCAGTGCTCTCGCAGAACCGCTCATCTCTGCTCAAGGGCTCCCGGCGACCGTTAGTGTTCCGCTGATCAGTGTGCAGTCAGACCTGTTCAATGCCAAATCGAATGATGAAGCAGTCGTATCGATGCAACCGGAAACATCACGCGCAGCGGGTCATGACCTCAAGCGGTCAGAGGCAGACCTTCGTCCGCGGGCACCACTACTGGTCTCGGGAATGATGAGTAGCGGAAGCAGGCGTGAAGCAGTGGACGAAATCGACAGTTTTTTCGCATCCCTGCGGGTGGACCACCAGCTGCAGCAGGCATTCTGACACGAAAACGATGTCAATGGTCGATTTCAAGATAGAAGACTCTCAGAATTACCCTGCTCTCTTTGTTTGACATTTATCTGAGTCGCCTTTATCGTTACATCTTGCCCTGTCTTCTGTACTTGCGTTGTCTGCGTGGGTGGGTGGGCTCAGATTCAACAAATGGGAGGTTTGTGATGAAGTTGGCTCGTATTGTTTGTTTGGGTGCTTTGGCTGGAATGTTGGTTTTTGGTGATCCGTCACAGGCTGGGTTGTTTCACGGCTCACATGGCTCGTACGGTTCTCACGGCAGTTCCGGTGGATCTTACGACGCAGCGGACAGCTACGGCTCAAGTGGTGGCTATGCTTCAACCGGTGGTAGTTCGGGTGGTTCCTCAGGGGGACGCAGGGCGCGTCGTGCCGCTCGGTCTGCAGCTTCACATGGTTCTACCGGTTCCGCAGGATCATATGGTTCGACCGGGTCTTACGGGACGGCAGTGTCTGTAGGTTCAACGGGGTCTTACGGCTCATCGGCAGCATCGAGTGGTGGATCATCTGGCGGATCTTCCGGTGGTCGCGCCGCACGTCGTGCTGCACGAATTGCCCGTGGATCTCATGGCTCCGCAGGTTCCGCGGCTTCTACCGGGTCAACCGGTTCTTACGGATCTCATTCGTCAGGTGGGGCTTACGGCTGGTAATTTCTGTTGCGGCGTCGCCCATGACACTGTTAAATGGAAGTTAAAAATCAGGAAACGCCAATGGGTTACCAGTAATTCTGGTTGACCGCTGGCGTTTCTTTGCATTCTGCAGGTACAAAATGGAGGAGCCATGGAGGGCTGTGCAGCACTGCGTTGCCTTTCGCGTCGGGATGAGCGCGAGCATCCGGCAACAGCGCTTTTTGTGGCGAAATTTATCGATGTTCTGCGGTTTGAAGAAAACACTGTCCCGGGCGGGCTACGGAGTTCTCAGCTTATGGCTGGTGTTCCATGTTTTTGCCGTTTTTATTTCTCCAGCTGCCATGCCACCCGCATCGCCCCTGCTGGAGGATGGATATCAGATCGCGTTGCCGTATAACGAAGCGCTGTTTCTGAACCACGGTTATCACTATTTCGCGCCGGATCCCGGCGCGAGCACTCTGATTTCGTGGGAGATACCGCGTGAGGGAGAAGCCCCGGCGGTGGGCCGATTTCCGGATGTGTCTATCCGACCGCGTTTGCTGTATCACCGTTACTTCATGCTGGCTGAAAACGTGTGGGCTTTCGACGAAGAAACGGAGCGGAATGTGCTGAAGGCGTATGCACGCCATTTTGCACAGCAATCTGGTTCCGATCGGATTTCGATCAGTCGCGTAAGTCACACGCCGTCTTCAATCGTGCGAATGCAGGCCGGAGGTCGCCTGGACGATCCTGAAACGTTTCGCAAAGAGCCGCTGGGCGAATTTGATTTTTCAGCACAGGGCAAGCGGGATGCCTCATTGGCCCGATCCTTCTGAGGCGGCATTCTGATGAAAGAACAACTGCGAGTTCAACCGGTGTTGAGCCTGGTGACTTTACTGCGGCGGAACGTCATTGATGCAGCGGCTGCATGGCATCAGTTTTGGTTTGATCCGCTGGACCCTTTGATGCTGGGGATCATGCGGCTGCTGACCGGGTGGATGTTGTTTTACAATTTGCTGGTGTGGTCGCTGGAGCTCGAAACATTCTTCGGTCGGAATGGTGTTCAGCCTCTGGAAACTGTGAAACGGCTGTATGCGTCACGCTATATTTTCTCCTTCTGGTTGTGGATCGACGACCAATATTTGTGGCCCGTGCACATTGCCTGCATCGTCATCGCGGCGATGTTCTGTGTCGGCATGGCTGCGCGAGTCACCTCGATTCTCGCATTCCTGATCACGATTTCTTATTCGCAACGCGTTCCTGTCGCCAATTTTGGATTTGATCAGATTTTGGGAATGATGTGCCTGTATCTGGCGCTGGCACCGAGTGGTGCCGCTGTTTCTGTCGATGGCCTCATCCGCAAATGGTGGCGACAGCGTAATGGTCTGTCGAAACAGGGTGTGCCTGCGCGGTACGCATCGGCGCGCATGGCCAGTCGTCTGATCCAACTGCACTTGTGCGCGATCTATTTCTGGGCAGGCTTCTCGAAACTTAAAGGCCCGACCTGGTGGACTGGTGAGGCGATGTGGAATGTCGTCGCCAATCAGGAATACCAGACGCTGGATCTGACATGGATGGCATGGACTCCCTGGCTCCCTTATCTGATTTCGCATATCACGATTGCCTGGGAGACGGCGTTTATTGTACTCATCTGGAATCATCGACTCAGACCTTTGATGCTGGCGATGGGGACAGCCATGCACATTGGGATCGGAGCGTTCCTGGGTATGTGGACGTTCGGCCTGATCATGACATTCGCGTATCTGTCGTTTGCCGATCCTGAAGTCTGGCGGAGGAGAATCTCCGGATTCTGGCGCCATCGAGGCTCCGGCGATGCGACCGTGATTCAGGGCGGCGAAATTGCCCTGAATCAAGTGCCGGACACTGCTGTTACCAATCTGCCTGGGCATGCCGTAGCGCTGCAGGCATCGGCGAACATGGCGACAGCCGTCGCAACACCTGACGTTTCAGGCACCGACAGCATATCTCCAACGGTGCCGCTGCGTAACATCCTGGTGGTTGCCACCGATCCGCAGCATCGCAGCGCGCTGCGTGAACATTTTCGCAGCCATCAATTGGAGTGCCACGCGGTTGACAGCGGCGAACGCGCGATGCATCTGCTCCATCGCCGACAGTATGCTGCGGTTCTGATTCATGGCAGTGGCTTCTTCCGATCAGATCTCATGAATCTGGTCTCGGATGTAGCTGACTATAGTAGTCTCCCGGTCCTGGTCCTGCTGGCGGGCAGTCAGAGTTTACTTGCGTCACAGTTCGACGCCCGATCGGACGTTCAGGCGTGCTCCCTGCCGGCTTCACTGCGTGAGATTCGCAGCAGCCTTGAAGCAATTCTGGCGCGACGCGGGGGGCCTGTCGGTGATTGATCGAGGGTGTATTTTTCAGCTGCGGAATGATGGGTCGTTGCAAATGCCGGTTACAGGAATACTGCTCGCCAGAACAGCGGTCGTCACGCTGACATGCGTCGTGCTTGCTGGTCTCGGCTGTGCCCAGGCGCCGGATTCACCTCAACTTATGCTGGAGCGTGCCAAAATCCTGATGAATCGCGGTCAGGAGGCCGAAGCAATTCCGCTTCTCGACAGGATCATGGAAGTCGCGCCTGACAATCCGGAAGTCTGCTTTCACAGAGGCCTGGCGTACGAGAGCCTTGATCTTCCGGAGAAGGCACTGGCTGACTACGCTGCCTGTCTGAAACTGGATGAGATGCGGACAGATGCTTTGAATAACAAAGCCGTTCAGCTGGCGAAACTCAAACGCTTCGATGAAGCCATTGTGACTTTTTCGGAACTAGTCGATCTGGATCCGGAAGATTTTCTGGGATATCGCAATCGTGGGCTGTGCCGGTTTGATATGCAGGACTATGCCGGCGCACTCGAGGATTACGCGACCGCACTTCAACTTAATTCCGAAGATCCGTCATCGTGGTTTCAGCGGGGTAACGTGCATCTTGCGATGAACACACTGGACGCCGCTGAAAGTGATTTTTCAAAGGCTCTGGAACTCGATCCGGAATTTGCGAAAGCATGGATGAATCGCGGAGTCACCCGATATCGCCGCGGTGAGAAAGCACTGGCTGCCGAAGATCTGACAGAGGCTCAGAGGCTGGATTCCAACATCGTGCTGCCGAGCCTGGATTTTTTCAAGGATCCTGATCCAGCGACTTCGGCAGCACAAGCTGGTGTAGCGACAGCCTGGCAGAGTTGCCGCCCGGTCATCGAAAAAGATCTTACCGAACGAGGATTTTCTGAATTAGGCATTGTGCGTGAGTTTCCGGATTTCCGCTGTGCGGAACTGACGGCGGAATTTGAAGGTGTTCCCTGTAAAGTTCTGGTTGCCTGTCAGCAGCAAGGGCAATCGACCATCGCTCTGCCCTGCCCTGATCACGTGGCAGATTCCGGGACGGACGTTCGTCCATGTTCATTGCTGGTATTGCAACTTGCAGACGTCCAAGAGACTCCAGTAAAAATCGTTCGGTTTGAACAAAACTGGAATCCCGCAGCGGATGCCGGCGAACCCGTCATCATGAATTACTCTCTGTGATGGCTTCCGGGGCTGGCGGGATCCATCACGACGTTGCTTGCAGGTGGATCATGGCGCGAGTTCGACAAGACATTCCGCAGGACCACTCAGGAGTTTTCATTCACATCACTTCTTCCCGATTGTTTCCGTGCCGATGGGTTGCAGCCGAATAGTGATTTCCGCTGTCTCTTCGGCAAACAATTCGACTTGTGCGTAGCGTCGCAGCGGATGATCCGGTGACGTAGGCATTTCATAGTCCTGGTGCTTGACAGAGATCTGTCCGTTAACGGCTGATGATTGACCGCCGGGCAGTGTGTGCAGGACTGCAACTCCGTTCTCATCTGTAGTCTGCAGATAGGCGGCGCGGAAGTCTGTCAGTACGCCGAGCTTTCTCATTTCATTCTGACTCTCAGTTTCCCAGATCCGTGTTTGTTGCTCGGCGCTAAGCTGGAGTCCTTTTGAGCTGCTGTATCCATTGCCAATCACTGTTGATCCGATGCCGGGAAAATACTGGTTTGGCCATGCGGAAACTTTCGCGTCAGGCAACGGTGAACCGTCCGGAGCAAGAACTGTGACGCGACAGGACGCGGTGGGTAACATCGGCAACGTCCAGTCGTCCAGATTATCTTTCAGGCGAATGACCAGTGGCAGAATCTGGCTGCTGGAACTGAATGCCTCCGCGTCTTCACCTTCGATTCCCGCTGCTTCCAATTCTTCGGGGATCGCGGCGGCTGAAAGATATCCATCGCAGACTGCCACTGCCATGACAATGCTGTTACGTGGAACGGAATCGAAATGAAACTTCCCCTCCGCATCAATCGGAACCCAGTCGCTCCAGCCCAGCTGGGAGTCTCTGTCATTGCGAGCAATCGTATTCACTGCTCTCAATACAACATGGCCGTTGATGACGGGTCTGGGTACAGTTTCGTCGAGGCGCCCTTGTATCTTTCGTCCGGGCTCGACAGGAATGTTTGGTAATCGGTAGTCTCGAATTTGCTCCGGTTGATTGCCCAGATAGAATGGTGCACTAAACAGCGCCGGTCCGTCGTCGGGAATCACGATCACCCGCAGGAAGTCTCTTTCCAATCCGACCGCTCGGGATCGCAGTGTTCCATCCTCGAGTAACTTCCACTCGTTCCACCCGCCCTCGCCGCTAAGCTCACAGAAAACATTTTTGACAATCGGCTCGTCGGTTGTGGCGTCAACCGCCTGCAATGAATAGCGACGACCGTGTACCATTTTGACAATGATCGGTGCGCGATCAATTGAGCAATCCTGCCTGACCGATCTGAATTCTTCTTGATCCACCTGAAGTGAGATTTCACCGGTCTCGAGCTGTTCCGTCACATACTTCGGGTACTGGATTTCGATTTTACCTTCAGCGTCCGTGAGCAATTCAGCATTGGGCCCGTGCGTTTTGGGATTCCACCCGTAGTGACTGCCGCGTTCGGCGCGAGTTCGCAGGCCGTATGGTCGAACGGATGCGCCTTCGATGGGTTCGTCGTCCGGTGTAGTGACCTGAACGACGATGGACAGCAATTCCGGCTTTGTTGAATCCTCATTTCCGCCCTCGCAGGCCGACGACAACGGATCTCGGATATTCGCCGCTGAGACCGCGACTACCACGGAAAGCGCGATTCGGATTGAGCGTCGCATATGTATCCTTTGGCGAAATTGAAATCGAGTTGACGATGAGCGTTGGAGGGATTCTTCATGTCGAATTGTCTAAAAAAACGTTCCGAACGTGAAGATTGTGCATTGTGTCATATCGGCCACAAGGACCACGAGTTTGCTTGCCCGATGACCGGGACCGGGTGCTGTCGCGGATTTCGGGAGGTACTTCTGTCTAACCATCGAGTCCTTCGAAGAACCAAATCTTAAGTCGTTTTACGGACTTCCGGTATTCTGACGCCGTGCATCGACAATTGGCCTCACATTACGTTCAATACAGGTTCCGTGTTTTTGCGAATAATTCTAACCCCAAGAGATGATTGTCCATGAGTGCTCCGTTGCCAGTTCAGCTTCCCGTCGGTTTCAAGGCGTCCGGCTCGACGTGTGGTATCAAAGCCAGCGGCAAACCTGATTTGGCTCTGTTCGTTTCCGATCGTGATGCAACAGCGTGCGGTGTATTTACCACGAATAAAGTCTGTGGTGCCCCGGTGATTGTCTCGAAGCAGCGCGTGCCATCGACGATTGCCCGCGCCGTGATCATCAATTCAGGCAATTCCAACGCCGCCACGGGTGATCCGGGCATTGCGGATGCAAAGTCGATGACGGCGGCGGTAGCCGAACAACTCGGATGCGACGCAACATCCGTCTTTGTGTGTTCGACCGGCGTGATTGGAGTGCCATTGCCGATGCCGATCATTCTAAAAGGTATCCCGCATAGTACTCAGGCCCTGGGTACATCGGACCAGCACCTGCTGGACGCCGCCACCGCCATGATGACGACCGACACCTTTCCGAAACTCACGTCCGTTGATTTGGCTGTCGCGAGCGGCACTGTCCGCGTTTCCGGAGTCTGCAAGGGAGCGGCGATGATTGCTCCCAACATGGCAACGATGTTGTCGGTCGTGATGACGGATGCTCAACTGACTCCGGAACAATGCGATTCTGCCCTGCGCGTGAGTGTCGATCGGACGTTCAACTGTATCAGTGTTGATGGCCATATGAGTACCAGCGATACGGTGCTGTTACTGGCCAATGGAGCAGCGGGTGGCCCACTCGCCGCGGCGGATGTTTCACGTGTGCGGGAGGCGATCCAGCAGGTGTGCCAGAAACTGGCCACGGATATTATCAGGGACGCCGAGGGAGCCGATCATTTTATCACGATCGATGTGACGGGTCTGGAAACTCGAGACGCTGCGTATCGCATGGCGAAAGAAATCGCCGACAGTGCACTGGTGAAGACGGCGATTGCCGGCGGCGACCCGAACTGGGGCCGCATTGTCTCCGCAGCCGGATATGCGAACGTCGATTTCGACACGAGTTACGTTTCGTTGCATATCAACGACGTCGAAGTGTACCGGGCCGGCACACCCGTCCCGTTCGATGCGGCGGCCCTGTCGCATCAGCTTAAAACAAACCGCAACGTCCATCTGCTGCTGACCGTCTCCGGCGGCCCCTGCTCGGGCAACGAATCCGTTCGCTTCTGGACATCCGATCTCACACAGGAATACGTACGGTTGAATTCTGAGTATACGACGTAGAGAAGATGCATACGATGCGTTGGCATGCTCACTACACAACCGGCGGGACAGGCAATCTCTATCAGGGGCGATTCAAGTCGTTTCCCATTCAGACAGATGGTCATCTGTTGACGGCGATGCGATATGTCGGACCGTTTTTTTATAGGTAGTCGAAGGATGGACTGCATTGTTCAGATCTAACCGTAAACGCGTTCGGTTGTTGGCTGCAATAATTCCTGCGGCCATATCGGTATTGGTAGTTACATGGAAACTAAATTCTTTGGTGGAGGAATCACGGACGCGAGATTGCAAAGCGAAATTTTTTGAAATGGCATTTGCACTGCACAAGTACAACGAGAAACACGGACACCTTCCACCGGCTGTTGTGTACAAAGACGGGGTGGCCATGCACTCCTGGAGAGTATTGATTCTGGAATTCACGGCCCCTGATTTATTCTCTCAATACCGGATGTCAGAACCGTGGAACAGCCCGCACAATTCCAGGTTGGCGGGAAAAATGCCCAGAATGTTCTATTGTACCTCTATGGCAACAATCTATCGGAAGGACAGACTACCTATGTTGCAGCCGTCGGGCCAGATACCGTGCTTCGAACAGATGCCCACCAATCAAGACGGCTGGAAGAGACACCCAAAGATGCGATTATGCTGATCGAATTGTCCGACAGCCCACGCAATTGGATGGAACCTGTCGATGCTTCACCAGAAGAGATTGAGAACTACTTTCGTGTTGATAACTCAAAATTATCGGGCCATGAACATTATGCGACTGCAGACGGGCAGGTACGCCCGATTTCAGAACTGAACATCGCTCAGCTTGCTGATCACCTGACGGTTCCAGGCGAGTGACTCGATGGGAAAGAAAAGAAAGGGTCTCAATTCAATGAGACCTGACCCTCGGTGGAAACCAGGCAGAAGGCTCTCCCAGGATACAGGTCCATAAAGGATCGCCAG
>JAGQQS010000875.1 GCA_020426105.1 Planctomycetaceae bacterium | reverse complement strand
GGCAGCTTGTTTCTTGATGAAATCGGCGATATGCCGGCTCCGGTGCAAACGCGCCTGCTGCGGGTGCTTCAGGAGGGAATCGTGCAGCCGGTCGGTACCGACGATTGTGTCCCCGTCGATGTGCGGATAATCAGTGCCACACATCAGCCGCTGGAGCAATCGATTGCCGATAAGTTATTCCGGCAGGATCTGTATTTTCGGCTCAAGGGGATTGAACTTTCGATTCCTCCCCTGAGGACTCGTCATGACGACATTGTGCTGCTTGCTCACGAGTTTCTCGCGACTGCAGATACGACCGAGGAAGATGTCGCGAAGAAGTCGCTTTCGAGCGAAGCGGTATCTGCGATTCTTCAGCACACCTGGCCGGGGAATGTCCGTGAACTACAGCAGATGATCAGCGCTGCGGTGGCGCTGGCGGACAGTCAGGTCCTGCGACCCGAACATCTTGGGCTCGTCGTACGGCGTCCAGCAGCGGCTGGTACCAACCTTGGGTTCGATCGCTACCTGGATCTGCCACTGACGGAGGCTCGGGCGCAACTGATCGAAGATTTCGAACGGCTGGCGATTGAACGAGCCCTGGCTGCCGAACACGGCAATGTGAGCGCCGCGGGACGTCGCCTGCAGATCCATCGGCAGAATCTTCAACAGAAGATTAAGCAGCTGGGGATTCGTTAGTGCTGCGTGGCAGTGAACTCGCGAAAAATTTTCCGGTTGCTATCATTGGCCGCCAGGGCATATTCGTTTCTCTCAACGCGGGAAACGACAAACATAAACCTGATCTTGTGACACGGTGTTGAAAGGAAGTCGTATGTGCCGGACTGGAATTTCCTGCGGAATGCGCTGGATTTGTGGAACTATCGGAACGACCTGCCTTTGCAGCCTTCTGATGGCCACTGACTGGCCTCAATGGCGCGGCCCTCACCGTGATGCTCAGTCCGACGAACAACTTACATCTACAGACTGGGAGAAAAATCCTCCTGAGCATCTGTGGACAGCATCCGGCTTCGGTCAGGGATTTGCCAGCGTCGCGGTTGTCAAGGGGACGCTGTACACGCTTGGAAACACAGACGCGGGGCAGGCAGTGATCGCCGCTAAAGCGAGTGATGGCAGCATCCTCTGGAAAAAAATGGTTACGGCTGCAAATCCGGATCACAAATACGAAGGTTCCCGATGCACGCCGTCAGTCGATGGTGATCGAGTCTACGTTGTCACGTCGAATGGTTCGATCGCATGCCTGAAGGCGGAAGACGGCGAGGTTGTCTGGCAGCGACCGTTCAGCGACTGGGACGGTGTGATGATGTCGGGCTGGGGCTATTCAGAATCGCCGCTCGTTGATGGCGAACGCGTCCTCTGTACGCCCGGTGGAGCCAACGCGCTGGTGGTTTGCCTGGACAAAATGACGGGTAAGGAAATCTGGGCCTGCAAACCGGAATTCAGTGGCGATGCCGGAAAAGATGGAGCTGGATATTCTTCGATCGTCGTTTCCAACGCCGTGGGAATTAAGCAGTACGTGCAACTCTGCGGAAAAGGTTTGATCGGCATTCGCGCGTCGGATGGTTCGCAACTTTGGACATACAATCGAGTGGCCAATCCAACGGCGAATATCCCCACACCGATCGTCGATGGAAATTTTGTGTTCGCATCGACAAGCTACAAAACCGGTGCGTGTCTGCTGGAACTCAAATCAGATGGCGACGGCGTGGCTGTAGAAGAAAAATACTTTCTGGACTCCACGATTTTTAACAATCATCACGGCGGCATGATTCTCCTTGACGGACATATATATGCAGGACATCAGCAAAATGAAGGTTTTCCAACCTGCCTGAATATGGCCACAGGGGACATCGTCTGGGGCGGAAAAATGCGCGGTCCCGGAAAGAAATCAGCGGCGATTCTGTCGATTGATGGCCATCTGATCTTCCGCTACCAGGACGGCACGGTCGCGTTGATCGAAGCGACTCCTGCTGCATATCACCTGAAAGGCAGCTTTACCCCCGAGTATCAGGAAGGCAATACCTGGGCTCATCCGGTCGTTGTCGACGGGAAATTGTACCTGCGCGAACAGGACAAGTTGATGTGCTATCAGGTGGGACCTGCGTCTCACGATCAATAATTCGCAGGAATTTTGCGAAATTGAGGGCAAAGCTTGTGGCCTGAAGCGGCTCAACTGCGATATTCTTTGGGTGCAAGCTGAGATTGAGTCTCATTTGCGACATGCCGATGGCGTGCCTTCAATGATCTGGGTTTGAGTACAGACGTCCGGTTTTTCGGGTGTTGTTTCTCCCGTTTTTGAGCAGGCGGTGGTCTTGTGGATACCATGCGATTAGCTGATTTGAGCCCCGGTGCCTCTGCCATTGTGACGGCAATTTCTGGTGCCAGTCGGGTTGCGTCACGACTGATGGAAATGGGGTTTGTTCCAGGAGCTTCTGTGCAGGTGCTCCGCAGGGCGCCATTCGGCGGCCCCGTGCAATACCGCGTGCACAGCGTGTCAATTTCGATGCGAATCGCGGAAGCTGCCTGCATTTCGGTAACGCATGATGTGGCATGGCAGGAGCCGACCGCTGCTGCCCCGGGTGCCCAGTTGCAGGTTGCCGCAACATAATCGACGGGGGCAACCGCCGTGTCATCTCAATGTAGTCAAAACGCCATCTCCTCGACGCCGTTACTGGTCGAGGAAAAGCAGAGCATGTCTTCTTGCGTCGCGGGATTACTGTGACTGCGTCTTCCGCATCAATTCGCTCTGCCAGCACCCGTCCCGCTCGCGTTGCATTGATTGGCAATCCGAACACCGGCAAAAGTACATTGTTCAACGCATTGTCGGGAATGCGAGTCCGAACCGGGAACTATCCTGGGGTCACCGTTGAGAAACGCATCGGTCGCACTCAGTGGGCCGGACAGAACATTGAGCTGATCGATTTACCCGGAACATATAGCCTGTCTCCGAAGTCTCCTGATGAGATGGTTGCCGTTCAGGTGCTGACGGGATGTTGTGCAGAGCCGCGTCCGGACCTGATCATTTGCATCTGCAACGCGTCGGCGCTGGAGCGGAACTTATACCTCGCCACGCAGGTGCTGGAAGTTGACTGCCCGGTCATCGTCTGCCTGAACATGTGGGATGCGGCTGTCCAGTCTGGAATTCAGATTGATATTGAGTCTCTGAGTCGAGAGCTGGGGGTACCGGTTCTGGCGACCTCCGCGACTCGACGTGAAGGACTAAACGAGCTGAAGTCGGCTATTGTAGCGACGCTCGGGACATCAGAAACGGGTGCCGAGCGTC
>JAGQQS010000051.1 GCA_020426105.1 Planctomycetaceae bacterium | reverse complement strand
TTTGCCGAGTTATCATGCGTATCAGGCCGCCTCGCTCGCCGCGAGGATTCTGGGGCTGACCGGTCCGCGAACAGTGATCGATGCGGCATGTGCTTCGTCCCTTGTCGCGCTAGCCCAGGCGATGCTGGCGATCAGAGCCGGTCGCATCGACAGCGCTGTGGTCGGTGGTGCAACGTATAATAACATCGATAACCTGATTCTGTTCTCCCACTCGCAGGCCTGTACTGCGACCGATTCGCGTCCCTTCGATGATCATGCCAGCGGTCTTGTCAGTTCTGAAGGATACGTAGCGGTTGTGATCATGACACAGGAACTGGCCGTCCGGCATGATCTCCCGATTCTGGGGGTGATTCGAGGCGTCGGTATCGCATCCGACGGCAAAGGCCGCAGTCTGTGGGCTCCGCGCATGGAAGGTCAGGTGCTGGCGTTGCAGCGGGCGTATGCCGATGATGCACCGCTGGACATCGATTACATTGAAGCGCACGCAACCAGCACGCAGCTTGGAGACGCGACAGAACTGGAAACACTGAGACGTCTGGCCGGGCAGCAAGGCACGCGCAAGGGAAGTCGGCAGTTGCTGATCGGCAGTGTCAAATCAAATATCGGCCACACGCTGGAAGCGGCGGGACTGATCGGCCTTGTGAAAGTCCTGATTGCGATGCAGCGCCGCGAAATTCCGCCGTCGTTGCGGTACGAACAGCCTAACCGCAATTACGACTGGGAAGCCGGTCCTGTCCGCGTCGTCTCAGGACGGGAGACATGGCCTGAGCACGCATTGCATCTGCGTCCTCGCCGTGCCGCAGTCAGCGCATTCGGGATCGGTGGACTCAATGCCCATGTCGTCGTGGAAGAGCCGGGTGCAGGCATCGCTGGCCCCGTTGCGGAAAATCTGTCTGCGCCCCTTGCTCCGCGTCCCTCACTCCGGAATGAACCGATTGCGATCGTCGGCCGTGGCATCATTGTGGCAGGTGCAAAAAATCTCGATGAATTCAGGTCGTTGCTGGAATCGGATCGTTCGGCATTGACTGACGCTCCCGAAAGTCGGTGGCGAAGGCGAGCTGGTGTCAGCAACAGCGAGACTTCCGTGACACACCACACTCCACATTGCCATGGTGGATTTGTCACGGACTTTACTTTCAACGGTAGCCGGTACGCTATTCCGCCAAAGCAGGTTCAACAAGCGAATCCTGTACAATTAATGCTGATCGACGCTGTCAGTCAGGCACTGACGGATTTGAATTCAACGGGAACAGGGCGCGCAGCGGATGTCAGTCGCCCGATGTCTCGTGTTACGGGAAAACATCCGGGCACTGACGTACCCTGCTCGCCGGAAAACGTTCCCTTCGATCGACAGCGCATCGGAGTTGTCGTTGGCACGATCTTTGGCGGTGAATTCGGTGACCAGCTGCAGGTTGGTATGAGGTTGCCGGAAATCTGCCAATCCATGGCGGACGCGATGCAGCATCGAGGCGTTCCGGATCAACTGGCTCGTCAGATCACGACTGAATTTCGTCAGATCGTGCTTAAAAACCGCCCTGCTCTGCTGGACGAAACCGGCAGTTTCACGGCCAGTACGCTTTCTTCGCGTATTGCCAAAACATTTGACCTGATGGGCGGAGCCTGCTCGCTCGACAGCGATGACACATCAGGCCTTTCAGCGATATCCGTGGCAGCCGATCAACTGCGGTCCGGCACCTGCGATATGATCGTCTGCGGATCGGCGCAGCGCTCGATGAGCTTATCGGCATTTGAGGCACTGGACATGAACGGCAGGCTCCTGCGATCCGGGAGACCAGAAGATATGCCCGATGATTGCCGACAGATTCTGCCCGGTGAAGGCGTCGTGGCTCTGATGTTGTGTCGCTTGTCGGATGCGAAGCGACTCAACTTGCCGATTCATGGTATTCTCGGCGACGTTGTTCAGGACGTACCGGACAGCGATGCACTCAATGCCGCTGACGCCGCCATCGTGCGGAGGATTGGCTACCTTGCCGGAGCTCACTCGCTCGTGCGAATTACGGCAGAAACGTTGACCAGTGACCGGAGCGTCAGGGGTGTCCGGAACGATAATCGCCTGTTTCGACCCCATGAAAAAATTCATCCGGAAGCTGATTCTGACGACGTGCCAGGCGAAGTATCCGCATCGATCAGCATCGCGGCGCGAACGGCCGACGGAATCGAACTGCGCGTCCCGCTGTCCATTCCGGTCTCGAAGTCCAGCGGAGGGCATGTTGCGGATGCCCCTCCGGTCGCCAGACGCGCGGTCCGCACCATTCCCGCCGCAGACACCTCAGGTTCTTCATCACCATTGAGTACGCAGGTAACTTCTCAAATGTCGATTGCCAAAACAGCCACTGACAGTCCGCTTCGCAGCGTTCGCTTTGCGGCTGAATCCGGTTCGTCTCTGCTGCAATTGCTTAAACATGCGATATCGAGCATCGAATTATCCGAAGCAGATCAACGCATATTACGAGCGACGGGCCGGCAGAATTCTGCATCACCCGAATTCACCGGTGACGATCAGTATCGTGCAATTGTTCTGGCGGACTCGACCAGTCAGTTGCGTCAACGTCTGAACGCCGCCGTGAAGGCTGCCGAAGCAGGCCGATTTCGGTGTGTGCTGGATCGCGACCGCGTCATCCTGTGGCAGATTCCTCGGAATGCTCCGCGCGTCGCGTGGCTGTTTCCTGGCCAGGGGGCTCACTATCATGAAACTCCATCTGTGCTGTCAGCCAGCAGTGTCGCGCGAAAAACGATCGCGGCCGTTGATCAGCTTTATGCCGCCGATAACCTGCCGCCGCTGAGCGTCGCTTTTGAAAACGCGGCGATCAAACCGGGTGGCGACGTCTGGTGGGCTCAGGCATGGGTGCTGGGTGTTTCTGCGGCTCTGATCGAAACACTGAAAGCCGAAGGGCTGCAGCCTGACGCCGTCCTCGGCCATAGCTTCGGTGAATTCACTGCTTCCCTCGCAGCAAATGTGACGACTCTGCCACAGGCCGTTGAACTGGCAAAACATCGCGCGAACGCGGTCGTGTCACACATGCGCGTTCCGGGAGGATTGTTGTCAATTCGGGCCGCTGTACATGAGGTGGATGCCATTCTGAAGACTGCCGGACTTGCGGTGTATGTGACGCACCTGAATTCCACAAAACAAACTGTCATTGCCGGTAGTCGTGAAGGAATCGACGCTGCAAAGAAGTTGCTGGACACACACAGTCTGGCTTCGATGGCTGTGTCCGTGCCTGCGCCTTTTCATACCCCATTGCTGTCGGACGCGGAAACTGCCTTCGAACGAATGTCGGCCACTGTTTCCATGCGACCTCCTGTTTGCGGATTTCTTTCGGCAACCTGCGTGCAGTATCTCGCTGAGCCTTCCAGCATTCGCACCAGTCTTGTGCGTCAACTGACTCAGCCGGTCATGTATATGCCTTCGATTCAGCGGATGTTGGGTGAAGGCTATAGCGTGTTTCTGGAAGTGGGCCCCAATGACGTGCTGACGCGCATGAATCGTGACATTGTGGGTGATCAGACACTGTGTCTGAGTCTGGATGTACCAGGGCAACCGTTTGCTGAACGATTGCAGTTGGTTCATGCGGCGCTGGAATGTGTCGGCAGAGATTATCGTCCGCGGCACCAGCACGACACCTTCGCCTCCATGGCCAGCATGCCAATCGGAGGCAGACAATTAGACACCAGTCAGCCGAACGCTCCTGCAGCGTTTGAAACAGACACCGTCTTCGATGTGACGCGATCTCGGCGAACCGCCCGCAAAGCTGTTTTGTCAGATGACAGCGTTTCCGCCGGAAGTGCCTCAGACTCTTCTGAACATCACAACGTTGGCCAGGCAACGATGTATCCTCTGTCGTCGAGTCATACCAATGTGACGAGTCAACCGCAGAAATCGAGATCGGTTTCGTCCGCTCTTTCCGATGCTCAGTTGAAGCATCAGGTGCTCGATCTGGTCATTGAACTCACAGGATACGCGCCGGATGTTGTGGACTTCGATGCGGACCTGGAGGCACACCTTGGAATCGACAGTATCAAGAAGGCTCAGATTCTGGGGGAAATTGGTGTTTGGCTGGGCTTAACTGTTCGACCCGACGGGTTGCGTTTCGATTCCGTCCGGACACTGGATGATGCGATTCAGACCGTCCGCAAACTTGCCGAAGTCGAGAGCGATATCGAGCACGCGTCGCTGCCGGCAGCGACGTTGTCTCCGACGAGTGCTACCTCGTCCGCGCCGTCCGCTGCGTTACGCTCAACTATGCACCGCGGATCTCTTCCGCCCAACGAACAACTCGACGCGCTGTTGATTGATTACGTCGTCGATCAAACAGGTTACGCACCGGAAATCGTGGATCTTGACGCTGATCTTGAGGCCGATCTCGGGCTGGACAGCATCAAGCTGGCTCAGTTGATCGGTGAGATGCGCGAGCAGTTCAGCCTCGAATCGCTTACGCTCGAATCGATGGGACAGAATCGATTCCGCACACTGCGGGAGATTCGTGAATTTCTGGTTCAGCACGCGGCGAGCGGGTTGGCGTCGGCCCCCCGGTACACAGACGTGACGGAAACGCGAGATTATTCCGCTCCATCGATCTCCGGATCATCCCTGACGTCGCCCAGTCCCAATGGCACCGCTCTGCTGGCTGGTAACATGGCGGATGTCCACAAAAACAACCTGAATACCTCAATTCGTGGTACGGAACCAATCCGCGAAATTACACCCGAGTGGTCTCAGTGGTTCTATAGCCAAAACGGCCAGCCCGTATCTGTTGATACCGCGATGCAAATCGGATTGCAGCACGGGCAGCAACATCGATCAAAGATCCGTTCGGCTCTTCGATCACTCGTCAGTCAACAGGCTGAATCCAGTTCCGATCAGAACTGGAATGAGTTTGAATCGGCTCGTTTCGCGGGAGTTGCGGCAGGGGCCGGAGTAGCGGAATCGTCTGTTCGATTCGCAGTGGCCGTTGTACGTGACAGAACGCAGCCAGTCCCGGAAGAATCAGTGAATATTTCCGGGACGTCCAGCGGGGGGAATATACTTGACGCTGTCGTCGCAAAACCTGCCACATCACAGGTAACCCAGCGTTTTGCGCTGCGTGTCATCCCGGCGCCGAGGCGTTCAGGCATGCCAATGAATCCGGAATTGCATGGCGCTGCGTTGATTCTCGGGCACAACCCGCTGGCTGAAAAACTGGCCGACAGGATTCGACACCTGGGCCAGAAAGCGTTTGTCGTGAATACGTCTGTTCCGGTCAGGCAGCTCGAAAAGTCGCTCACGGAATTCTGGGATCACACGCCGACTCCACACGTGTTCCTGACGATGGCGTTCGACGCCGACGCCGCCCGAAACCTCAGCGAAGCGGACTGGAAACATCGCCGTCCGGCCGCGCTGGAAGCACCGTTTCGAATCTGTCAGTTGTGGATGCAGCGGACCATCGATGCAGATCGGATGGAACATGCGAGCGTCATTGCAGTCACGCAGCTGGGTGGTGATTTTGGATTCAGCGGGCAACAGGTTCAGTCGGTTGAGGCAATAGGTGGATTAGTCAAAGCCATGCTGATCGAAGCGTGGATGCGCGGCTTCCGTACGACACCGATGAAGGTGATTGATATGGCAAGCAGTATGACACCGGAAGAATCAGCCTGTGGCATTTTGCAGGAACTGGCAGTACCGTCCTACGATATGGAAATTGCGTTCCGGAGTGCCAGGTCGCAGCCGGAACGGCCACAATTCCTGAACACAGACCGCAAAATCCACGAGTTCACAACTCATGTCAGTCCGGAGCGGTTGTGCGTGCAGGCCGTTGCTGCGCCTCTGAATCCGGCGATTGCACGATCGCCCGAACAAACGAAACCTCGAATGTCACGCGGTAGCACATGGATTGTTTCAGGAGGCGGGCGGGGAATTACTGCGGTGATCGCCATGACTCTGGCCGCAAAATACGATCTGAAGCTGCATTTGCTGGGGACAGCACCCGTACCGAATTTGAATGATGAATTCGTACGTCGCGTTGCAGCGGATCGGAGTGGTGTGCGAAATCAAATTATGCAGGATGCAACGGCTCGGGGTGAAAGCCCGGTAGAGGCGTGGCGAAATGTCGAGAAGGCGATCGAAATCGACCGCACTTTACGTGACTGCCGCCAACAGGGCATTACCGCGACATATCACTCGTGCGATGTGTCAGATTTCGCTGACGTGAAAAACGTCGTGGATACAATTCGACAGCAGGCAGGGCCGATTTGCGGCGTGATTCACGGTGCGGGTGCCGGTCAGGATGCCAGGTTCGATCGCAAGCGGCCCGATAAAGTCGAAAAATGTCTGTGTGCCAAAATTGATGGTTCATTGGCGCTGATGCAGGCCACCCAGGCAGATCCTCTCGAATGGTTTGTGGCGTTTGGTTCGATCAGTGGACGTTTCGGGGCCAACGGCCACACAGATTATTCCCTCGCCAATGATATGATGGCCAAGATTGTGGATCGTTATCGCAGTCAGCGTCCGGAAGTTCGCAGCGTGACATTTCACTGGCACGCCTGGGGCGATATCGGCATGGCAACCAAGCCGGAAGCCAAACTGGCACTGGAAATGATCGATATGGAGTTTATGCCCGCACGGGATGGCATCGCGCATTTTATGAGGGAACTGGAATTCGGCGGCGATGAGCCCGAAGTACTGATCACTGATGATAACTACTTCCGGAAGTTTTATCCGGCAGATCGTCTTTCAATCGCAGCGGAGGCTGTTGATGTGCAGACGCTGCCTTTGTTGCCTTCAACGGTTTCGCAGCATGACGGCGGAATCTGTTCCAGTGTGGTGACGCTCAATCCGGTTTCTGATCGGTTTTTGTCACAACATCGCGTTCAGAATCGTCCGACGCTGCCATTCGTTGTCGCTCTGGAACTGATGGCCGAAGCTGTTCGAGCGCGAACCGGAAAGTTTGATGTCGGTCGCTGCGGTTTCGCGAGGGCGACTCAGGCCATTCGGTTTGCCAGTGAGGATCCTCTCGCTGTTACTCTGCAGTCCCGCGTTACGAATGATGGAGGCATCGAATGCCGCTTGCTGGCGGATGTCCGGCGTCGTGACGGTCGAATGGTTGAAGAGGACCGCGAGTATTTTCGGGCAGTCTTCGGGCTCTGCGATCCGCAAGTTGTTTGTCCCGACAAGTTCTTGCCGTTCGAAGTTCCGGATACCATTGTGAGCTGGCAAAGGATCAAATACGGTCCAGCGGACGGAATGATTTATCACGGGCCGGAGCTGCAGGAACTGCGGGAAGTTGCGGATGACGGTCATACAATTTTCGGACGGATTGCTGCATCGGCGCCGGTTCAACTCTTTGGCGCGGCTCGTGCCCACGGCTTTACGGTGCCGTGTGCGACAATGGATGCGTGCCTGTACGCGATCGGTTACGCGGCATGGCAGCGATATCAGAAGCCAAGCCTGCCGGTCCGGTTCGGACAGATTGACTTCGGGCGGATTCCTGATCCGGGTGAACCGTGTCTGGTCCGAATTCAGCAAAAGCAATTGCTGGAATCGGGTGCACAATGGGACTTTCAATTGCAGGGTCACAACGGCGATCGGCTGCTGACAGTCAGTAATTATGAGATTGGCTGGTTGAAGGGATGATTCAGCATGTATCAATCTCCGGTTGCATTTGAAGCTCCATTGCCGCCGCGCATGTTTTTTGCGGAGGATGCGGCTGCGCTGGAACAACAACGCGTATTCGAAGCAACATGGCAGATGGTGGGGCTCGCGTCATCGATTCGCGAGCCGGGACAATATCTTTCCACTGACATCGGTCGTGTGCCGGTCGTTGTTCGAAATTTTGACGGACAACTGATCGCACTAAAAAATGTATGTGCGCATCGACATTGCTCACTAGTCGTGTCGGCGCATGGGAAAAGCGAAAAACTGAAGTGCCCGTATCATGGCTGGGAGTACGGCGCTGACGGCCGGACACGCAGAATTCCTGCGGCCAGAAATTTTCCGGACTTTGATCGCGAACGTTACAAACTGCCCGCATTTCCGCTCGAACAATGCGGAGATCTGCTATTCGTTCGCCTTATTGATAACGGGCCGTCTTTACGGGAATGGCTGGGGGATTTGTACGGCAGGTTCGAAAAGTGGACGTCACTTCCATACGGAAAACATGCCGTGACCCGAACGATATCGCTGCCGGTGAATTGGAAGATTCCGATTGAAGGATCGCTGGAAAGTTATCACATCCCCGAAGTGCATCCGCAGACTTTCGGCGAAGATCCTGGCGAATCAAAAAGTGAGCACTCGCTGGCAAAGTATACGACCTCCTTCTTCACGGCATTTAATACGCCGCGATTGATTGATAAGCTGCTCAAAGTTTACGAACGATTCATTCTGACGATCCTGGGAGCAACATTTGATCCTTCGTACGAGCATCATCATGTATTTCCGAATCTGCTGATCTCACATACCAGTTCCCTCACGCTCGTACAGACGGTGCGACCTGTCACGTGCGACACGTGCATTACAGAAGTGCGGCAGTATTCACGACAGTCACTGCGGAACAACCCGATTTCCAGAGGCACGGCGTTTCTGTGGGGGCGTTTTCTGAGTGCCCTGACCCTGAAGATCCTCAAAGAAGACATCAGTATTTTTTCGCACGTGCAGCGTGGAGAGCGAGCTGCGACTGAGCGCTCGATCCTCGGCCGCTGCGAAGAACGCTTGTTCGCCTTCGAAAAGTTCATTGACGATCAGATCCGGGAAGGATCAGAATCGAGTGCAGCAACAACAGCAGGCACAAGGTCTGAATTATGTGAGTCCGCATGGTCGTGCACTGACGCGACCTGCAATACAGAGGTCAGGTAGTGATCAATTTAAGCGGAAAAGTGGCACTGGTTACCGGAGCATCCCGAGGCATCGGGCGCGCGTGCGCTGAATCACTCGCGGCCAGCGGCGCGGCAGTGGTTGTCAATTTTCTAAGTTCGCAGGATGCCGCCAAAGACCTGGTGAATCTGATTCAAAGCCGCGGCGGTCGCGCGATCGCGGTGCGGGCCGACGTTTCAGAACGCGACGATGTTGTTGCGATGGTCGATGTGATCGGCGAGCATTTCGGAAGGCTGGACGTCATCGTCAGTAATGCGGCGGCCGGCGGATTCAGGCCATTGACGCAGGTGACGCCTGCGGGTTTCGATTCCATTCTGCGAATGAACGCTGCGCCATTGATCTGGCTGACTCAGGCCGCCCTGCCCTTATTCAATGCGTCACCCGAGATTTCCCGCGTGATCGCGATTTCCAGTCATGGGTCCATTCGCGGGATTGCGAATTACGGTTTGATCGGAACATCTAAGGCGGCTCTGGAAAGTCTCGTACGACATTTGGCATTTGAATTGGGCCGTTCAGGCGTCAACTTCAATGCGATTATGCCAGGGATTGTGGAGACTGATGCGATTAAAACGCTGCCCGGATCCGCCGGGATGCTGTCATCTGTCCGCGAACAGATCCTCGTCCGCGACCGCATGCTACAACCTGCCGACGTAGCAGGCGCCGTGTTGTTTCTGTCGAGTCACCTGAGTGACCTCATCCAGGGTCAGGTACTCGTCATTGATGGTGGCATCAGTATTCGGGTTTAAGGTTACCCGTGGTGACTGATAGCGGAATCGACACGATGTTCGGATTTTTGGCACCGCAGCGACGCATTCCAAAATGGCGGCAGGCGTATGCTCGGATCTGTCAGTTCCAGCGGCAACTTTACGGATTGACTTCGTTGCCGTTTATGAGCTACGAAGCTGCGTTTCTTTATCGACTGGCAATTGACTTTAAATTGCTGCCTGAGTTGCCACAGGCTGCAGCCCAGTGTTGTCGCTTGAGGCGACTTCGAAATGCCGAGGGCGCACCCGACTTTCAGGCGGCATCGTTTGCGGCAACATTCGGGGTAGTGCTTGCCGGCATCAAATTGCAGGATGATGTTCAGGATTCAGGACGCTGGTTTAATCGGCTGCTGCTGGCAAAATTTCAGCGCCCGATTCGCGACGCGCATCGATTCATTGCCCGATGGACTCCGGGGCTTGAAGTCGAAATTGCCTCGTCATTGAAACTCCATTCCGAAATGGAATCGTCGATCAGCGGGCGAAAGGTGACCGTTTCGTTAGCGGAATACTCTGAACCAACAGCCTATGGCTTTGGAGCTGTATTCGAAGCCTTCGCAGAGCTGTTGAGGCCCGCGGACCGCGAGATGACTGCGCGATTTCGCGACATTGGTGAATGTGTCGGTCGCGCAATCATCAGTTGGGATTGCGCGGTCGACTTTGAGCACGATCGGATCAGGGGACAGTTCAATCTCCTGAAGTCGGAGGCCGATGTGTTGTCTGCTTTTGAATTTGCTTTGTTGCAATTGTCGCAGATTGGATGGCAAATTCCGGATGACTCGACCGACACGGATGTGCTCATCCAGGTCGCGGATCGTATCCGATGTCGGCGGAAACAACCTGTTTCAAGCCAGCCACTGCGACGTCTGGAACGCTGGGGACTGATACGGGAGAAACGATTTGCCTATGCGAAGTGCGATGGCTGCGAAGGGCTTTGTCTGGTTGGTGAATGTTGCGAATGTACCGGTGGTGCAGGAGAAGCGGCGAGCTGCTGTGCGGCCTCCGAAACAGGCAGTGGACTATGCGCGCTTGGGGAAGGGACGCCGTGTTGCTGCGATGCGATGTGCTTTTGTCCGGACTGTGTGGGATGCACACCAAATGGCCAGAAAAAACCTGTCTCTGAATCAGCAGCAACCACTTCAGGCACAGCGGATGTGTACTCAAAATTTGAAGCTCAACACGGCGTCGCCGCGAGCAGCTTAAATCCGTCCGGCTTTGTGACAATTGACGGTGAACGCGTACCCGGTCGATCGCAGACTGGGGAGTTCATTCAGGCTGGTGCACGTGTTACGGTTACGAGTACCAATCCATTTGGTGTCTTCGTACGAAAGCAGACAGAGTCCGGATGACCCTGCGAGCGCCGGTTAAAATTGCTCCAGTCCGCCGAGTGTCCTGTGGAATTTGTCACAGCCTCTCGCTGGTTTGATAACAGGCTGTTCTTTGACATGAGTCGCCGCCATACGACGGTTATGTTAGAATCGACTTTCCTCGGTCCGGCAAGCAATTGCGTTAAACGATACAGCGTCTGTGATTGGATCGGCGACAATCAATTTTCAGGCCCGTGTTGAAAGGAACAGCGATGAGAATGATTGCTTCAATGTTCATCATCGTGTTGACTGCCCGGCAGTCTCTGGCCGCGGATTTGGAATGGATTAAGGTTTCCGACGACAACAAGGGTTTTGTTCTGTCTGAATCGGGAAGGCCGTTTGTCCCGTGGGGCTTCAACTACGATCATGAGGGCGACGGCAGACTGATTGAAGATTACTGGGACGACGAATGGGCGATCGTGGAATCGGCGTTCAGGGAGATGAAAGAGCTCGGGGCGAATGTCGTTCGCATCCATCTCCAGTTCGGCATGTTTATGGAAAGCCCGACAGAGCCTCGCCAAAGCTCTCTGCAACAATTGGAGCGCCTTGTCAGGTTGGCCGAGCAGAACGGCTTGTATCTGGATATCACCGGTCTCGGTTGTTACCACCGGTCGGACGTACCCACTTGGTATGATCAGCTGAACGAACAACAACGCTGGCAGGCTCAAACCGTGTTCTGGAGAGCGGTCGCCAGAACCTGTTCTGAAAGTTCCGCTGTATTTTGTTTCGATTTGATGAACGAGCCGATTGTCCCCGGTGGCGACAGGAAACGTGATGACTGGCTCGGGCCGGGATTTGGAGGCAAACACTTCGTACAGTATATCACGCTGGATCGTGCGGGACGGGAACGTCCTGAGATTGCTCGGCAATGGATTCACACATTGGTTACGGCAATCCGTGAGTACGACCAAAAGCATCTGGTGACGGTGGGACTGGTGCCCTGGAGTCTGGATCGGCCAGGGCTCACCTC
>JAGQQS010000050.1 GCA_020426105.1 Planctomycetaceae bacterium | reverse complement strand
GACTCGTGGCGTTGTTCGCTGTGATTCATGCGGGGACTCGTGGCCTCGTCCACTACAGTTCATGGGGACTCGTGGCGTTGTTCGCTGTGATTCATGCGGGGACTCGTGGCCTCGTCCACTACAAGTCATATTTGGGAGCTATTGCTGAGCCTTGAGAAACGCAGAGCTTGTCCCATCACTCGGCGCGACCGGAGCCTCTACCTCCCTGTGTTCGCACAAACTCTAGTGATTTTTCTGCCGCAACCGGGCACTGATCCGGTTTAACAGATGTAATTCGGCGATTGTCAACGCGTCGCGGCCTTCGTTGTGAAGCTTCGTCAGGACGCGATCCAGTTCGTCATGTTCGCGTTGCTCCCGTTCACGCTCGCGAAGATCGCGACGTGACTCACGATGGTGCTTCCAGCGTTCTACAATGCTGTCTGACACGTCTTCAACTTCATTGAATTCGTCCGTGGTCGCATCGTCAAACAGCGATTCTTTATAGGGAGCGGAGTACTCATATTCCCGTGAATGCGGCACAGCCGCGGTGGGTTGAAACCATTGGACGACTTCCTGCACGTGCAGCAACAGCAGAAAAGCAGACAATGCCGTGACGCCACTTAAATCGAACACGAATCCCGCCAGCAGTCCAAAGATGCTGAGCACGAGGCCGGATCGCAAGAGTATGTCACGCGTCTCAACGTCCGAAAATCGACGGGCCAGGAAACTTTGAAGTACGTAGCCCGCCGCCATAGGTCTCACGGGAATGAGGTTCGCCGCGGCGATTATCACATTCACCAAAAAGCAAATTCGCAGTGTCTGCGTCAGTATGTTGTCCGATGGCAGTCCCTGCCAGCACGTTGTCGGATTCAGTAAAGTCATGACCTCTGCCTGAACATCCGACTGCAGAAACGCGACGATCGCCAGCGCCAGATTCACGCCCGGTCCGGCGAGGCAGACAAGCGGATCCGGTTTGCCCGGAGCTTGCGCGAACAGGCTGCCTAACGGCCAAAGGATTCTTTCGGAACAGTGCTGCCTGATGCGTTGCAGAAACCACAAGTGTGTCAACTCGTGCAGGCAGACGCTCAGGAACAGCACTGCAGTGAACAACACGGTTGTGGTAATTGACTGCACACGCCAGACGACAGCGAGAACTGCGACCAGCATGATGACGCTCACGCGGATGCGAGTTCCGAGGAATTTGCCGAGTGGTATGGCCAGCGAAAAAAGATTGTCGGTCGCTTTCATAAGATGATTCTACAGGGACGCGGCCGCAAGGAAACGGTGCGTCATTCAATTTTGCAGCGCCAGCGATTTTTAATTCCGGCATGGGAACACCCCGAGCCGTGCCGGAAAGTTTATCCTATTGTTGCCAATCTGTCAGTTGTCGAAGTTCTGCGGGCGATAATGCCCGGGTAAAAACCGCAATTTCGTCGAGTCGTCCTTCCCAGTTATTGGCATTGTCACTGCGACCGCCGAAGAAGAACGGATGCAGTTGCGTTGGCCGTAGAGAAGCTGAATCAACCCGAATTTCCGGCTCAGGATCTCCGTTCAAATGTACCCGGATCGCCTGTTTGTCCCGCACCAGAACCACATGGTTCCACGTCCAGCGGTCGATGGCCGTACGACCCGCCGCGGGAGCTCCTCGTGTTCCATCCCCCTGTTGCAGTATCAAATGGCCCGGGGAGGTTGCTGTCCCGCCGATTCCCAGATGTTCCCCATGAACACTCAAACCATGGTTGTAGTCGTTGGAGATCAGCCAGCCAGCCGTGTCGCGTCCTTCGTTGGGCATTCCGTTCCAGAACCACATCGATACAGAATACTCGTCACCGATTTCCGGCATGTGTGTACTTAGTCGGCCACCCGCAAAATGGGCAGCACGGTTCGTTTCCTGACCCCCACAAAAAGATGATGACTGTGGCCCCTCCAGAAAGAATACGACTCCCGGCTCATAGAGGGCAGCATGATGGTGTGGCGTCGTATCCATCGCATGCGGCCCGGCCATTTCGTCCATCCGCCACCATGCTGCCGGCTTCAGAGCGGCGATGGCCTGAGCGGCAGGTCCCTGTTGCTGTGCGTATTTGCGACGAGGCATTCCGGTGACGATCTCGAGTAACTCAAGATTCGCTTCGGCAATCTTCGGTTCCGCAAGGACTTCCAGTCCTGCGGATCTCGCAGCCCACGTATTGTAGCCTCCAAGCAGATGCTGTTCCGGTGGCGGAATGTACCCGTCGCCACCATTCGCGAGCTCAATGACCATCGTCTGTGACAACGGTGACTGATGCTTCAACTTCAGTCCGGTAAGTGCATATGTTTCGTTTGGTGTGGATGCAATTGCGATGTCGCCGATCCGGAGCGCCTGCAGAACCACCTCCGTGGACTGTAACTGCTGCAGGATTACCTGCTCGCGCGCATAAACCTGCTCGGTCGTCTGCGGTGGATTGCTTCCAAGTTCAGTAACGATGCGTTGAGACCATTCGAGCAGCTGTTTGTTGGGCACACGATATTTAAGCGGCAACCTGCGTTCGGCCATCACCAGATCGGATGTCGCCGAATACCGGATCGACTGAAAGGCATCCAACGCAATGTTCAGCAGTCCATCGGTATATTCGTCGATTGTCGGGCTTTGCAGAGGTGCGTCTACGGGTTGAGTGTAGTCCCGGCGCCAGATATCACCGCTGCATCCATGCGACATCACTGCCACAAATGGCCAGTCGTCCGCTTTACGATCCGTGGACGCTGCGGAGGCGATTCGGTCCTGAAACTTGTTGCAGTAGAGACCAAAATAATCGGGATGCAGTGCGTCAACGCCTGAAAAATAATGCATCGAAAAGTTAGAAAGAACCGCGATGGGCCGCCCATCCGGAGTCCTGAAGGCGATGAGCGACAGATCAGGATCTTCCGGTCCGGATTCTCCAGTGACGTTGTCCGGATTGGCTCCTGCATGCATATTGGCCCGCATCGTCGGATTCCCGAACGGATCCGTCTCAATCCGATCCGGTCGAATGATCCAGCGCCGCAACGCGGTAAAGTCGGCGGCATTGCGTACAGCCCAGCCGACTTCAGCAGGCTGGAGATGCGATTCTGCTTCTGCCACGGCTTCCGCGATTCGATCACGCAGAAACGCGACATAGTTCTCGTCCGGATCTGTGCCAAGGCATCCCATCGACGAAGGGGCCGTATGCGTGTGAGTGGCAGAAATCAACATCCGATCAGCACGAATTTTTGTGCGCTGAGCAGCGAGCTGTTTTGCGTCGTCAAGAAGCAGACGCCCCATCATGCAGCTGTCCACCACAACAATTGCCACGCGCTCCGCACCAGTGGCAATCACAATCGATCGCGCATATATCGGTGCCGCAGCTTTGTCGGCAGATCGAGCTGTCATGCCTCCGTTGACCAGCACAGGAAACTGATGCGGTGTGATGTCCACGATTGCGGCCCCGACCTGCAACTCCGCCTGTACACGACCGGATGCTGAGTACATCGCTGCAAACCACAAAGCAAAAATGACCAGGTCTCTCATTCGTTCTTCTCCACATGAGCAGGCGAAAATATGCTTCCATTGAATTCTACAGGATCAGCATCGCATCGCCATAACTATAGAAACGATATCGCTCTTCAATTGCCTTACGGTACGCTTCCATCATCAGATCATAGCCTGCCATCGCGGCGACCAGAACCAGCAGGGTGGAGCCCGGCAAATGAAAATTTGTCAGCAGTCTGTCACATACCTGAAAATCAAATCCGGGACGAATGAACAAATTGGTCTGGCCTTCCCAGGGACAAATTCGACCACAGGCCGCGAATACTGATTCCAGTGTCCTGATCGTCGTCGTCCCAATGGCAACGACATGTTGGGCGTGTAACTGTGTGACTGCGATCGCGTCTGCGGTTGCGGCGGGAACCCGACACCACTCGTGGTGCATGTGATGTTCGGAAAGTCTTTCCGATGCGACCGGTCGGAAGGTTCCGATTCCCACGTGCAATGTCACTTCTGCAGTATTCAGGCCTCGATCCCGACAACTCTGCAACAGATCGGGACTAAAATGCAATCCTGCCGTCGGCGCGGCAACAGCGCCGGGTTCTGACGCATACACCGTCTGATATCGGATGCTGTCATCTGCATCTGCCAACTTGCGGCCCATATACGGCGGCAATGGCAGACTGCCGAATTCAGACAGAATCTCGAGCGGAGTCCGTTGATCACTGAGCGTGACCCGCCAACTACCGTCTTGCCGCTTTTCCTGCAGCGTGAGCAGCAGGTTTGATGCCTGCATCATATCCGGCATGGATTTTGAGGCATCGCCTTCCCGACCCTGCATCATCCGATCGGCTCGAACGACTGTAATCGTTTCACCCGGCTTGAGTCGGCCACGTGTTTCGCACAGAACAATCCAGTCAGTTGTTCCGGACTGTTCCACAAAAAGTCCTTCCCAGCGTCCACCGGTTGCCGTTCGAAAGCCAAATAACCTGGCAGGCAGCACCTGGGTGTTGTTAAATATCAACAGGTCCCCAGGATCCAGAAAACCGGCTAAATCACGAGTCGCTGCATGCTCAATCCGGCCATGTCTTCGATCGACGATCAGCAGCCGCGAATCGTCACGCCTTGCGGCTGGTCGTGAAGCGATCAACTCTGGCGGCAGCGTGAACTGCCATGCGGAAAGTGTGTCCAAATCGGGGGTTAACATAGCGAATTTTTGCACAACGACAGGCATGCGGCAACAAAGTCCGAGGGATTGTCAGTCTGTGTTTTTGCTGGAAACCTGTCGAAATCTGAGCTAACCCTCCGAACCGGTCGGACCATTGCGTGTTTATTGGCATATGCTTTGCTTCGAACTCTCCTGTGCGCGTGCCGTCAGTCTGGGTGCCGATTCCAACAGGATCCTCGCAAATGTTTCAAGAATTAAACAGTATCTCGATGTTGGCGCCACGTACCGACGATTGCCGTTTTCCGAACAGGAGCGATATCACGACCGTGAAATTGCCAGCAATTAAGGCATTGACGGTGCAACAATCGGGCACGTGCGCTGAGAACTGTCACGGCTCCGCTCCCGCTGCCACAGATGCGAACGGGCTGTTCTGCCTTCCAGCGATCCAGTCAGGAGGAACACTCAGTTTTAATCAATGGGCTCAGATTTCGTGCGGTGTACGACAGCGAATGGAAGCGGTTTCTGCGTGTCTGGATGAGATCTTCAGCCGATCTGCAATGCCCGATTTTCCTGGCAAAAATCCATTGATTATTCGCCTGCTGCGTGCTGTTGCAGACCAAATCGGTGCCGTTAATCGAAATTGCATTACCTGGGGATGGCTTGCATCGACTGATCTGCATGTTGCCGCCGATGGGCGAATCATGGTCACTGATCACAATCTTTCAGTACCCACTGGGTTGGAACTTCTCACTCGGCTGGTCAACCGATCACACACAGAATCGATCAACGCGATTCATGATCTCGGGCGTCGTTTGACCGATTCAACTGTCTCTTATCCCGGCAGCACGGACGCCTCGACGACCGTGGTTCTCGACCCGTGTCGGTACAATCCTACGTTTAGTGAGAATGAATTTCTGGCGCGAACCACCGGCGCGCAAATCACACGTGCCAGTGACCTTGTCGTGTCGAAGGATGGAGTGGAGTACGTTACAGGCGCCGGACGCACACGCATCCAGACTATCGTAAGGCGGATCGACGACGATCTGCTTGATCCGAACTGTTTTCGACCAGACTCCCTGGTCGGTTTGCCCGGCCTTTGCGCGGCATGGAAAAATGGACGTGTGAACCTTGTGAATCCTCCAGGCAGCAGTGTGGCCAGCATTCGCAGTTTTACACAGTTGGTGCCCGCCATGATTCATAACTATCTGGGCGAAAAACCAGCTCTGCCGATTGCCGAGACTCAGGAATGCTCTGCGCCGCATGTGATGCAGAAGCTTTACGACGATCCGACTCAATTTGCCGTACGGACCAACGATCCAATGCACCCCGCTCGGCCTTATCTCGGACATTCGGCCACAAAGGCCGAAACGCTCACGATGCTGAATTCAGTACGTCGCGATCCGGAAAAATTTGTGCTCCGCAATCTGTTGCCGCAGACGGATGCATCAGGTTTCAACCTTCGCGTATTCTCCACCATGGGCAACGGATTCTACATGCCGCGGTGCGGAATTGGTCGTAAATGCCAGGCCGACGGCGGTGCCACGCTCGCGATCAATGACGATGAATCAGCATTCTTCGTGAGCTGAATTCTCAGCCGGTCAGCCCGATTGGTTTGCCGGAGTCATACATGGGTACAGCCATCTATGGGGACACCGCACTTTTTATGTGGCGACAAGTTCGCGAATTGGATGGTTATCCTCAGGTAAGATCCTGACGGGCCGTTCGCTCGCGTCTCGAATGTATTGAGTGCTGTCAATTCCCAGATTGTGATACACCGTGGCCAGGACGTCGCGATAATGAATTGGCCGTTCGGCTGCGTAGGCCCCGGTCTTGTCGGTCGCTCCGATCACCTGACCGGCCTGCATTCCACCGCCTGCAAACAGCGCCGACTGCACAGGAGCCCAATGGTCACGCCCGGCCTGAGCGTTGATCTTCGGCGTCCGGCCAAACTCACCCCAGACAACGACAGAGACGTCGTTGTCGAGGCCTCGCGCATGAATGTCTTCAATCAGCGCTGAAATACCCGTGTCAAATGTCGGTAAATGCTGTTTCAAATGGGCAAAATTGTTTCCGTGGGTATCCCAGAATCCATAGGCCACGGTGACGACGCGGACACCGGCTTCGACCAGACGTCGCGCGATCAGCAGCTGGTCGTTCCATGTGGGAGCACCATCGCCCAGATGTCGGGCGGAACCGCGGCCGTACCGTTCCAGCACCTGTTTTTCTTCATGCTCCACATTCATCGCGTCCACAAGACGTGAGGAGGTGAGTACATCAAACGCGCGACGGTAACTTTCGTTCATATTGTCAATGCTGTCAGTATCCGCTTGACGGCGGAACGAATCCAGTTGGTCGAGCAGGGATCGCCGACTGGCGAATGCCGGCGATTCGATGTATCGCAGACGCATACTGGCCAGATCCTCACCATCAGCCCGCACCTGATTGTATGCGCTGCCTAAGTATCCGGCTCCCGTACTGTTGTAAGGACGATGCTGCATCGTCGGGAACAGATCAACAAACGGCGGTGTGACTTCATTCGTGGCACCCTGAACCCGAGCCACGATCGATCCGAAATTCGGAATTCCATCACGCTGCACTTCGCTCATCGGGAATCCGGTCAGATTCTGGAAGCTGGAATGCTCATCGCGCTGTCCGACAATCGAACGCACAATAGAACAGCGATCAGCGACGCCAGCTAATTTTGGCAATAGCTCGCAGTACTCAATTCCCGGAACTGTCGTGGCGATTGGTTTGAACTCGCCGCGGATTTCGCTTGGCGCGTCAGGCTTCAGGTCGAAGGTGTCCTGATGTGGCATGCCGCCCGACAGATAGACCATGATGACGGACTTGTGTCGATGAGTCGCCGCTCCTGCTTCTCTCGCAGCTTCTTCCGCCATCAGGTCGGCAAGCGACAGTCCTCCGATTCCAAGTCCCCCCACTTGCATAAACGATCGACGCGATACTCCATCGCAATAGTGATGCGAGCGACCAAAGAAATTCCACATGGGTGGGTTTCCAAAGAAATGGCAGGAACGCGACAGCGGCAGGAAATCAGCGGAGCAGGATTCTACTTCCAATCGGACCGGAATGCCAGCACGATCGAACAAAGTCCGAATCGTATCCCTGTCTCGCCCTCGCGACTTCTGCGGATGGACAGAATGTCCCCCCGGAGCATTACTCAGCACCGGCTGATTGCCTGTGCCTGTGCCTGCCCGGTCCGGTCCGTCGAAAGTTTGGCCATGGTATGCCAAAAGTTGGCCACGGCGGCTCCTGCAACCTGTGAGCTGCGGCACTCTCTGGCACCGAAATCCACAAATCGGGACGGCAGCCAGAGACTTATTAAAAGCTGCGCCGCTCCGCATTCGGCACGCAGGGAACATCGCTTTCCGCATCACCGGATCAATGTCGATCATGGCCGGAAGCACGCCTGTGATGAGTCACCGATGCCTGCGTTGCAGCACTTTTCAGAGTTCGGTACGCGAATCGCGATGGCTGGAATTAGACAGTTTATTCCAGCTAACAATGAACAGGAATTAGCCATGAGTCATCAGCGTAAACCTGCAGCAATCCTGCCGGAGGAAAAACCGCAAAACGGCATCGCCGGTTTGAAGCATCTGCGACACGATATTCTCTCAGGGATCGTGGTATCACTTGTATCGCTTCCGCTCTCATCGGGAATTGCGATTGCTTCGGGATTGCCGCCGATTTATGGTCTCACCTCTGCAATCATTGCAGGACTTGTGTTTCCGTTCATCGGCGGTTCCTACGTGACTATTGCGGGGCCTGCTGCAGGTCTGGCACCCGCGATTATGGCCGTAATGATTTCTCTCGGCGGCGCGGGTGATGCGAATACTGTCGGTGCCGGCTATCCGTTCCTGCTGGTTGTGATCTTTCTTGTGGGGTGTTGTCAGCTGGTGATCAGCCTGCTCGGCCTTGCCCGGTATGCGTCTGTGATTCCTGTAGCGGTCGTCGAGGGAATGCTGGCCTCAATCGGGATCCTGATCATTGCGAAGCAATTCAAAGGCTTCTTTGGATACACCGGAACACTGCACGCCAAAGAGTTCTACGAATACATCCTTGCAATTCCGGAATGTGCATCGAATTTGACAATGCCGGTGTTTGTGACTTCATTGATTACTCTGATCGCATTGTTCGTATTTGCAGGCCTGCAAAAGAAGTCAGCATTCTTCCGGGTAATGCCGCCACAACTGCTGGCGGTTGTGCTGGGTGTCGTGACAGGGCAGCTCATGGGCCTTGGTACTCTGAACGACGGCAAGTTTCTGATTCATATTCCGAGCAACCTTTTAAGCAGCATCCAGACGCCCCACTTTTCAGAGCTGTTCGCACGTACGGATCTCTGGTATGCCGTCATCATGGGGGTTTTTCTGCTGACAATGATTGATGGCGTGGAATCACTCGCAACGGCCATGGCGATCGACCGGATTGACCCCTATCGTCGTCGCTCAGGTGCGAATCGACTGTTGCTGGCCATGGCCGTCTCGAATATTGCATCCAGTCTGATCGGTGGTCTGACAATTATTCCTGGTGGCGTTAAAAGCAAAGTCAATATTGCCGCCGGCGGACGCACACTGTGGGCGAACTTCACCAATGCGATCTGTCTCATTCTGTACATCGCAGTTGGTTACAAACTCATCAGCCTTATCCCCCTTGGGGTGCTGGCTTCGGTGCTTCTGTTCACAGGATGGAAGATGTGTGAACCTGCGGTCTGGCGTCACGTGGCACATATCGGGAAAGAACAGATTGGCATCTTTACGTTGACCGTTGTTGCGACACTCGCAACCGATCTGCTGATCGGGATCATTGTGGGCGTTGTCGCCAAACTCGCTCTGAACGCCTGGCTGGTGCGAAAATCCCTGAACGCTCAATCGACGACGAAACGAACGGGTGGATCTATCCTTGAGCTTTTCGCAAATCCTGTCGGACGCCGGGAATGGATCGACGGCGAGTATCATCTGTATGTTGAAAAGCCGGTGGTCTGGCTGAATTCCGGCAAACTGCAGCGGGAATTGAACAACCTTCCGGAGCACGCTCATTCGGTCGTGCTCCATATGGACGCCCCTGTGACCGTCGTGGAAAGTCTGATTGGCTTCTTTCAGAACCCGGTCGAACACAAGGAGCTTATTGATGGCACTTACCATATCTACATTACTCGACCACTGGTGTGTTTCAGTTCGATGAAGCTGAGTGAAGAACTGGATGCTGTTCCGGCTGAAGCCGACACTGTTTGCGTGCATATCGATGAACGAGTCCCCCTGATCGATCACACAACCTGCGACCAGCTGAATCAGTTTGTGAGCGAGGCTGCGAACTCGGGTATCAGCGTACAGCTTCTGGGGTTGGATCGGATGCAGTCACCATCAAAACACGCTTCCGGAATTCGCCTTGTGTCTCGCGCCTGATTCGTGACGATCACTGACAGCCTCTATTTCATTTCTGCATATTACCCGTTTCGAAAGTTTGGAGATTCTTATGACGACCATGACCATTTCGGCACCATCGGCTCTGGACGGCAACTTCGGATCAGCAGTGAGACTGACCGTTGTCGGGCGTTCCGCTCCGTATGTGGCCCGTAAAGCGAAACCTGTATCGACAGCAAAACTGCCCGAGTCCGAGAGTTGTGTTGCATCCGTCGGAAAGGCAGCGTTACACGATAACAGTAGTGTTTACACAGTACTGATTCCGACGACACCCTTTCGGAGTCATTTCAGGACTCAAAGACTGACGGTCGGACTTCGTACACTGGCGGGAGTCGTTCTGGGGGTTGGCGTGGGCGGATATCTTGCGACTGAAGTCGCAACCTCACATCCGCTGCACATTAATGTCGCGTCCGTCGCGGCGGTGTATTGCCTGATTGGGCTGGCCCTTGTGCCGCTGGCGTATCAGGAACTGTTCGGCAAACTTACTGTTGATTCGTTTGGGATTCGGGTTGCAGCCGGAGTCTTCGGATTCGCCATTCCGTGGGACGAACTGGATCGCTGGTCGGTGGATCGTTCTGCATTCCGATTTCGCTCCAGGAAATCCGGTGTCACGGAATCAGTACGCATTGATCATCTCTCTGCAGGCGATTGTCAACTCTTGCTGAACACACTGAAATCCTGCGTTCCCGGGCGTGAGCAGCAGCGGACCTATGCTCTGCGAGCGGGGCTGGAAGCCCGATAGAAGCGTCATGCTCTCGCTGGATTCCGTATTTCGTGTGCTGCAGGCATCGCAGTCTTCAGAAAGTCGCGTTTGCTGTATATTGTGTGCAATGTGAGGCGATGTTTATCCATGCCAACTCAAACAGGAATACAGAGTGAAGTCCACGATCATGGTGAACATCGCCGGACCGATGTTCGGGCTGAGCCTGCTTCTGCTTGGCATTGGTATCCTTGCTGCTACGAAGGTGCAGCAACAGCAACGAGTGAATGCTGACCTGATCACACGCGAAGTCAACGCCCTGCTCGCCGTGGAAGAACTTTACATTGTGGTCCGGGACATTCGGCACGAACTGAATCTGTATCTTCGAACTCGTGAACCTCGAAGTCTGGACAACATTGCCGGGTACATCAGAAGCGCTAAAGAGCCAATGGAACTTGCGAAACAACTCGCGCGGACCAAAACGGAATCTCAGCTAATCTCGAACGTTGAATCCGGCTACCAGGATTTTCTCACGCGTTTCAATGAGATCGTCTCGGACGAAACGCATGCCGAGCGTGATCAATCTCTGGCCGAACTAAACGACCAATTCCTCGAGAGCCGGATCTTCGCGCCCATTCGCAGGTGCATCGGACACAACCGTGACATTGTTGAACGAACTATTCAGGCCGGAACGTCAACCGCAAATCAGATGCGAATCGGATTCCTGCTGCTTGGGATTACCGGAAGTATCGCCGGACTGGTATTCGGCCTTGGTATCGCCCGGGCCATAACGCGATCATTCGTACAGCTGGATGTTTCGGTCCGAAGCGTTTCCGGGAAACTGAAAGGCATCAGTCCGCCCGTACAAATCTCACATATCGGTGATCTTCAGGGACTGGACTTCAATATCCGTCAACTCGAGGGAGAAATCGGCGAAGTTGTAGAGCGTCTGCAACGGCGGGAACTCGAAGTGCTTCGCGGCGAACAACTCGCCGTCGTAGGACAACTTGCCGCGGGCGTTGCACATGAACTGCGCAATCCTCTGATGCCGGTTAAAGTTCTTGTTCAATCCGCAATTGAAAAGGGTGACGCAGGAGCACTTCGCGGAGCTGAATTACAAATTGTCAATGATGAGATTCAGCGACTTGAAAAATCAATTCAGGCATTTCTTGATTTTGCCAGACCGCCGGTGCTCGAGTCGGTACGCGCAGAAATCCAGGAAATCATACGACGCGCTGTCGATCTGATTGCGACGCATGCCATTCGCAAACAGGTGACCCTGGAACTTGAGATGCCCCAACAGCCTGTATTCTGCCTTGTCGATGGCCCGCAGCTGCGGCAGGTACTGCTGAATCTGTTTCTCAATTCGTTTGATGCGATGCAGCAGGGGGGACGCATTCACGTCCGACTCAGTGAAATCAATGAACCCTGGGCTGAGACGGTTTCCCTGCAGGACGCTCTGCGAATTCGTAATTCGGCTCACACAGATTCCATCGAAATCACGGTCACCGACAGTGGGCCCGGCTTTGCACAGGATATGCTGGCACATGTATTTGAGCCGTTCGTTACCACCAAGGAAACCGGGACGGGTTTGGGCCTGTCCATTTGTGAAAGAATTATTACCGCGCACGGAGGCACAATTTTAGCCCGGAACGCAAGCACAGGAGGCGCGGAATTCGTCATCCGGATCCCGCACAGAATTTGATCCACGGCGGGCTCGCTCCTGCGGATTTCCGCGAGTACTACTTTCTCACGGGAATTCGAACACCATCGACCCCGGCCGATTTTTTTCGTTTCAGGGCACAACACTTGCTTGAGTTGGATGCGGTGAGTCTCTGTTGCGTTGATCTCTGATGTTTTCCAGTTTCGGATAAAATTTGTGCCATCGATTCTTCTGGTCATTGACGACGAACCCAATATCACCTTCAGCCTGCGGGCGAGCATGTCCGCACCAATGCTCCGCGTTTTGACCGCTTCGACAGCCCGGGAGGGTATTGAGGTATTTGAGCAGTCTCGACCTCACGCCGTTCTTCTCGACGTCCGGCTTCCTGACATGACGGGTTTGGATGCTTACGCAAAAATCAGGGAAATTGATCCACGTGTGCCCGTCATCATTATGACCGCCTTTGCACGCACAGAAACTGCAATCGAGGCAACTCGCCGCGGAGCGTTTGACTATCTGACGAAACCAGTGGATCTCACGCATTTGAAAAAGGTTGTGACCCGCGCGATGGAAGTTAGTCGCATGAGGCGCGTGCCGGCGGTATTGTCCGACGCTGATACGACACTGGCCGAAGACGCAGACGTGATCGTCGGAACTTCGCCCGTGATGCAGGAGTTGTATAAAACGATCGGACGGGTTGCGGCAACCGACTCCGCTGTACTTATCCTGGGAGAGAGCGGGACCGGAAAAGAACTCGTCGCCCGAGCCATTTATCACTATAGTCTGCGGGCGGGAAAGCCGTTCCTCGCAATCAATTGCGCCGCAATTCCGGAAGCCCTGCTCGAAAGTGAATTGTTTGGGCATGAAAAAGGTGCGTTTACAGGTGCTGATCAGCGACGCATCGGAAAATTCGAACAGGTCAATGGCGGAACAATTCTGCTGGATGAAATCGGAGATATGAGCGCCGCGACTCAGGCTAAAGCTCTGCGACTCCTGCAACAGCAGCAATTTGAACGCATTGGCGGCAATGCTACAATTCAGACAGATGTTCGAGTCATTGCGGCCACCAACCGCAACATCGAAGAAATGGTATTTGAAGGCACATTTCGACGCGATCTGTTCTATAGACTCAACGTTTTCACGATTCAATTGCCAGCACTGCGGGAACGACTCGAAGATATTCCACAGTTAGCACTGAATTTCCTTCAACGTTCGGCGCTCGAGGCAGATACAGAACCATGCACGGTAACATCCGATGCGATTGAAGTCCTTCAAACTCACA
>JAGQQS010000874.1 GCA_020426105.1 Planctomycetaceae bacterium | reverse complement strand
ATGTCGGGTGGCTTTGTGGCCGATTGTGCGAGATGCCAAATCAGGACTTTGGTGGCTGCCGTTGTGGTCCTGCTGAGCGTATGTCGGTCCATGTCGGCTGCCGACGTTGTCCATATCGTGCAAAAAACCGACGCACCGTCCATCGAACGCGAGGCAGCGCATGAACTTGCGCACCTGTTTGAGCGGCTGTTTGTGGACGTAACCGCAGAAGTGGTGGAATCACCGCAGGCCCATTCTGCAGCGACGGTCTTTGTAGGAAGCCCCGTCACAAATCCTGATCTGGTTCATCATTTCCCGAACTGGCCTGCCGTGTCCGATCAGGGCATTGTCATTCAGTCGAATTCTGATCAGCGGATTTATGGGGTTGGAGGTGGCAGTCCGGCGGCCACACTCTGGGCGGTCTACGAGCTAGGTCATCGACTGGGGATCCGCTACCTGCCGCGCGGGGACATGTATCCCCTGGAAAAGAAACCATTCACTCTTATCGGAACAGACATCGTGATGGAGCCGCAGTTGCGGACTCGCACGTGGCGTACCATCAACGATTTTGCCATTGGTCCTGAATCGTGGGGGATCGATGAGCATCGAACATTTCTAAAGCAGCTTGCAAAACTGAAATTCAACCGTGTGATGCTGTCGGTCTATCCCTGGCAGCCATTCGTGAAATACGAATTTGGTGGTGTGACGAAGTCGACAGCCACTCACTGGTTTGATGAACAGTTTCCTGTCGATGGCGATACCGTCGGGAAAAAAGTGTTTGGAGGTAAACACCTGTTTGAAAACCCTGACTTCGCCGGACTCACGTCGGCCGAGGAGCGTCTGGCTGCGGGACAGCGGCACATGCAGGCGATCATTGATACAGCACATGAACTGGGAATGACGATCGGCGTGAGTATCGTGGCGTGTGAGTTTCCGCTGGAATTCCAGAAGACATTGCCCGGTTCTCAGGTGGCCCGTCAATTGAAGAACCTGACGATTACTCCGGCAGGCGATCAGGGGCCCAACGACAGTTTACTTCGAAAGCTTGTGGCCACAAAAATCCGTGCCTACCTCGATACGTACCCAACGCTGGACAGACTTTACGTCTCGATGCCCGAGTTTCCTGAATGGGGGCAGCACGCTGATGAAGGACTGAAGTTGCTGAAAGAGCGTGGTCTTTCCGACGAATTCACGGTTGAAAAGCTGGAGCAACTGGCGGCAGACCGCACCACGATCGTCTCCGGCGACCGCGGTCGGCAGGCTGTTCGCGGGAATATCGTTGGTTTGGCCTTTTTCAGCGCGTTGTTCGACGACCCCGCTTTGCTGCGGCGTGCTGACGGCAAGTCGGTGGAACTTGTGATCACAAGTATTGATCCCGCGTTGTATTCAGTGCTCGATCAGGTCGTCCCCAGCGGCGCCGGAACGCTGAATTTTGTGGACTACACAGCGCGAAGATCTGCTGACAATCAGGCGGTCATCGCTCAGGTACCGGCGGATAAATTATCCAGCGAATTGATTATGACTCTGGCAGATGACAACGTCGGAATCCTGCCGCAATCTGCGATGAAGAGTCTCGGTGCGCTGATGACCACAATCAAACGGCAGGGCTGGTCGGGATTTTCAACGCGATACTGGGTGCCGGGCGAACTTGATCCGGCGGTGTACTTTCTGGGGCGATCGTCGTGGGAAAAGGAACTTACGGCTGAGCAGAGTGTTCTGGAATTATGGACAACGGCCACCGGGAACGCCGCCGCCGCCGAAAGACTGTGGAAAGCGTCGGAAGACCTGGAAAAAGCCACGGATTTGATCGATCGGCATGAAATTGGATTCACATTTCCCGTGCCAGGGATGCTGATGAAGCACTATAATTCCGCGCCGATTCCCGAATGGTGGCAGGAAGCGAACGACGCGTACACGGACTACATGACCGAACTTTACCGTGCTCAGGGGGCTATTGACGGTGATGCTGCTCCGATATTGTTCTACTATGCGAAGCGCGGCGAGTTCGCTCTGGAATACCTGGCAGCTGTGAAAGCAGTCAAAGAAGCGGGGATTGCAAAGGCCGCGGGCGATACTGAAAAGGCCGTGGAACATCTGGAAGCGGCGCTGGAACAGACGCACAACTGCATCAACACACTGGCCGACGTCGCACGGGACCAAAGTGACCGCGGCGTTATTGCGGTGCTCAATGCATATGCCTGGCGACCGCTGCAGGCCGAGTATCAGAAAATGGCGGAAGCAGAATAACCACGATGGTTTGCCAAACTGCAGGTCGTCCTGAATAACCGGTCTGCGACTGACCGGTTATATCAATTCAGGTATCACATTGCCGGCGACGTCTGTCAGGCGAAAGTCACGTCCCTGAAAGTGGTACTGAAGTCGTCGGTGATCGAGACCCAGCAAATGCAGAATGGTCGCGTGAACGTCGTGAATCGGATTGGGACGTGTCACGGGGAAGCAGCCCAGTTCGTCCGTTTCCCCGACGGTCTGTCCGTGACGTACTCCGCCACCCGCCATCCACATCGTAAACGCAGATATCTGATGGTCTCTTCCAACGCTGGCGTTTGCTGACTTTTGGCCTACTGGAGTTCGTCCGAACTCGCCACCCCAGACAATAAGCGTGTCTTCCAGCAGTCCTCTTTGCTTCAGGTCTTTGATCAGCGCAGCACAGGCCTGATCGGTCTGGCGGCACATGGTGGCGAGACCTTCGCGCAGGTGACTATGGTGGTCCCAGTCTCCATGACACAGGTGGACGAAGCGGACACCATGTTCTACCAGCCGGCGGGCCAGGAGGCAATTCCTCGCAAATGACGGCTGTTCAGCATCCGCTCCGTACATGGCCATGGTTTCCGCTGTTTCTTCGGCCAGGTTCATCGTCTGCGGTGCACTTCGGCACAGCTCGTGCGCCAGATGATACGCGCCACTGCGAGCCAGTGTTTCAGGATCACGCGTCCGGTTAAAGTGATGTCGGTTGAGCTGTTGCACGGCCTCAATAATCTGCTGCTGATCCGAGAGTGATCGACCTGCCGGAGGGGAAAGGTTCAGAATGAAATCTGCGCCGTCACGCAGGGGAATACCCTGAAAGGCTGACGACAGGAATCCCGCACCATAGACCGACCCTTTGGTTCTCGGTCGCATCCCGGATTGCAGCACGACATAGCCCGGCAGGGCAGCAGACTCGCTGCCCAGACCATAATTGATCCAGGCGCCAAGGCTGGGACGGCCGAACTGACGCGATCCGGTGTGCAGAAAAACCTCTGCCGGATGATGTGGCGTCTCCGTGGCCTGCACTGTTTTTATGATCGCCAGATCGTCTGCCACTCCGGCAATATGCGGCAACAGTTCTGAGATCTCTGCGCCGGATTCACCATGTTTACGAAAATGCACGTGAGTTCCAAGGATCCCCGGACGTTGTTCTGTGATCTGAGCAAACTTCATCCGTGAGAGAAACTCATCGGCGATCGGCTGTCCATCGAGCTGATTCAGTTGCGGCTTATAGTCGAACAAATCATGCTGGCTGGGCCCACCCAGCATGAACAGAAAAATAACACGACGGGCACGTGCCGGAAAATGAGGCTTCCGCACAGACAGAGTTTCTGCGCCAAGTTCCGCATCCCGGTCTGCCGCTGCCGCTAAGCTCGAATTGCCCATGGCCGCGAACCCACTCAGTGCTGCCGCCGTGTGGATGCAAAACTCGCGTCGATTGACGGCAAAAGTTCCGGACTCTGCACTCATTTTGTTGTCTCGCACGAAGGGGCCTTATTCACGTGTGATGAACTCGTCAGAATTAAGCAGCACCCGAACGACCTGCGTCCAGACAGCGGAGTCGAGTGAAAGTCGGGTATCGTTGGAGGCGCTAAATCGCGCATCAGCCTCAGACTTCACGCGGATTAGAATTTTCAGTTCTTCCACATCCGGCGGCCGACCGAGACAACTAAAAAACAGCTGACGCATGCAGGTCGCCGGGTCCGATGAATTCTCCAGCATGCGTTCGGCGATCGCTTCCGCGCATTCGATAAAGATCGGATCGTTTAACAACGTCAGCGCCTGAAGCGGTGTGTTCGCAGGACGACGCCGAGTGCAGGAAGTCAGTGAATCCGGTGCGTCAAAAGTCTGCAGCAGAGGATGAGGGGTCAAACGCCAGTAGTGAGTATACATCGTGCGGCGATGACGGTCTTCGCCTTCGCTCATGATCCATGGGGCTGCGGTTGCGCGATTCACCATAATTCCATCGTGCTGAAACGGGAACACACTTGGTCCGCCGAGTTTGCGTGACAACAGTCCAGACACAGCGAGCGCTGTGTCGCGAATCGCTTCTGCGTCAAGTCGGATCCTCGATTGTCGTGCCAGCAACCTGTTTTCAGGATCGAGTTGTTCAGGAATTTCACGGCGATCAGAAGATTGTCGATACGTTGAAGAGGTGACAATCAGCCGCATCAGGGGCTTAATCCGCCAGCGTTGTGCGATCAGTTCAGCGGCCAGCCAGTCGAGGAGCTTCGGATGAGAGGGCGGTGTCCCCTGAGTTCCAAAATCATTTTCCGTCTCCACCAGCCCGCGCCCGAAAAACTGCTGCCAGATTCGATTGACGGTCACTCGAGGAGTCAGCGGATTCTGTGGCGATCCCAGCCAATGAGCAAGTTCAAGTCGTGTCGGAGGTCCATCCGGCATCGAATGCAGGATGGCGGGCACGCCGGGCATGACGGTTTCGCCCGGCTGCGAAAACTCACCTCGCACGAAAAGTGTTGTGGTTCGCGGCGGCACTGCGGCCGTCATTACAGATGTTGTGTCAAAACGGGGAAGCCGTGCTTCGTGTTCGGCGATCGTTTTGGATCGCTCCTGGTACCCCGCGTCTTTCGCTGCATCCGTCAGCCCGTGCTGCGCGGCATACTCCGTGCGGTCCGAAATCAGCGCCGCGATTTGCGATTTTAAAGCATCGCGCTCGGCTAGTTCTTCCGGTGCGGCGAACTCCAAAATTTGTTCATCGGCCGAATTAATAAATGCGAACAGCCGATAGTATTCCTGCTGACTGATCGCATCAAACTTATGAGAATGACATTGGGCACAGCCCAGCGTCAGACCCAGAAAAACGGTACCGACGGTGTTTGTGCGATCAATGACGGCATCCAGACGTGCTGGTTCACTGCCACCATCCTGCGGACCGCACAGCAGGAATCCGGTCGCAATCCGGTCATCGACAGATGCATCCGGCAGCAGATCGCCCGCCAGCTGACGCAGCACGAACTGATCAAACGGCATGTCGCGATTGAAGGCGTTGATGACCCAGTCACGATACTTCCACATGGGTTTCGGTGCGTCTGTCTCAAACCCGGTGCTGTCGGCAAATCTTGCGGCATCCAGCCAGTGACGAGCCCAGCGCTCGCC
>JAGQQS010000873.1 GCA_020426105.1 Planctomycetaceae bacterium | reverse complement strand
CCCGTCGGCGGAGCGACGGGCGTACGGTACACCCGTCGCTCCGCCGACGGGATTCCTGATGCCGGGATCTTAGTCGTCTCCACTCAGGCTGCGATAAAGTCTGCGAAGCGCTTCGCTTTCAATCTGGCGAACTCGTTCACGCGTCAGCCCCAGTGATTCGCCGATTTCCTTCAGGGTCTGAGGTTCACTGTCGTCCAGACCGAACCGCATTCTCAAAATCGTGGCTTCACGGGGGTCCATTTCGTCCAGCAGACGGGACACATGTGTCAGATTGTCGTTATTAATGAGCTCGTCTTCGGGGCCACGCACTCGGTCATCCGGGATAATGTCTCCCAGTGTCATTCCGGCGTCTTCCTGCTCTGACTGAGGCGAGGCGTTGTACAGCGTAATCGCCTTCTTGACGATTCGCAGTTTCTTCCTGGGGATTCCCAGTTCTTTGGCGATGTCTTCCGGCGTTGGTGTCCGATTCAGCTCTTCCGACAGCTTGGCCGAGGCACGTCGCCATTTGGAAAGCAATTCAACCATGTACGCGGGAATACGAATGGTCTTGGCCGAATTCACAAGTGCGCGTTTGATCGATTGCTTGATCCAGTAGCTCGCATAAGTGCTGAATCGCGTGTTCATATTCGGGTCGAAACCTTCCACCGCGCGAAGCAGTCCAAGGTTGCCCTCTTCAATCAGGTCCTGCAATGGAAGCCCTTTACCGGAGTATCCGCGGGCAATGTTGACCACCAAACGCAGATTCGCACGCACCATGCGGTCGCGAGCGGCACCATCGCCCGCTGAAATCCGGTTTGAGAGTTCTTTCTCGTCGTTCGCGGTAAGTAAAGCAGTCTCGTTAATCTCCCTGAGATAAGTTTCCAGTGGAGTCTGGAGCCTTGAAGAAGATAACGTGGATCGCTTCTGTCGAGTTGTCTGAGTCATGTTTGCCAGCCTGCGGAAGGAACCGAATTGAACCCACTCCTTATATCGGAGGCAAATCCCGCCACATTGACGCCAGGCCCCGCAGAATCTGCCGGTCCTCACGGATCTTTTTTCCCTGCTACACTGATCTTTACAATCGTCAAAATCGGGAGTGTCATCCCTGAACTACCTGATGCGAACAGTTTTTTCTCAACCGCATCGCGTACCGGGAGGAGCAAAGGGGTGGTGATTGATGCCTTTCTGAATTCACCTCAGGGGCAGGCAGCGCCTTTGCGTCAGGAAATGTCCGGGGGGGCGTAGCGCAGAGGCGCTGTGAACCCACGGGGCGAGCCCGCGGGCGACAAAATCAGCACGCGTGCTATTACCGGCAATGATGTCTCATCTCGTTTGAGGAATTGATATCGCTGGACCATACTTCGCGGACCTGAGTCTAATCGCGTCCATGATTTGAGGAGTCCGTCCCGTTGTCGATTCGCAACCTGAACCAACGTGCCACTTATTTGACGGCATACGCCCGATCTCGCGCTGAAGTCCTGCGTATCCGTCCTGAGGAACGCGATGGAATCCATTTGCTGGATTTTGGCGTTAAGGCAGAGGGCGGTCTCGACGCGGGTGTCCTGCTGGCGAAAGTTTGTCTTTCCGGCGTGGCGGATGTGGAGCTGCAGCCGGCAAATCCGGGTTTTCCCGACGTGCCACAGATTTTTGTACGCACGGATCATCCCGTCGAAGCCTGTCTGATGAGTCAGTATGCCGGCTGGAAGATTGTCACCGACGATTTTTTTGCCATGGGGTCTGGTCCGATGCGAGCGGTCGCACGCACAGAAGATCTTTTTGTCCAATTGCCGAAAACAGAAGATGGACTTCAGGCGGTGGGTGTGCTGGAGTGCGGTACGTTGCCGACTCCGGCCGCGGTCGCCGTAATTCGCAAATCATTGCCCGATACCTGTCGATTGACACTGGTGGTAGCCCCCACGGCGTCTCAGGCTGGCAACCTGCAGGTCGTTGCCCGATCGATCGAAACCGCGCTGCATAAATTGCATGAGTTGCAGTTTCCGCTGGAGCACATCGTCAGTGCTGCGGGGATTGCACCGCTGCCGCCCGTGGCAAAGAATGATCTGCACGGCATCGGACGAACAAATGACTCGATTTTATACGGCGCCACGGTCAATCTGTGGGTCCGTTGCAGCGATGATCTCATTGACTCCGTCGGGAAGAAAGTTCCGTCCTGCGCTTCGGGGTCTCATGGACAATTGTTTTTGTCTCTGTTTAAGGCCGCAAACCACGATTTCTACGCGATGGATGCCGCACTTTTTAGTCCGGCCGTTGTTGTCTTTCATAACCTGACGACCGGGAATTCGTTTCGCTATGGCACGCTTCTGCCGGACTTGTTGCGTGATTCGTTTGGGATGAAATAACTCCCATGCGCATCGGTGTGTTTGGAAATGCAGACAGTTGGTATGTGCATGAGTTGTGTCGCATGGGTGCGACGCGAGGGCATGTAATGTTACCGCTGTTGTTTGATCAGTTTGTCGCAAAGATTCAAACGGAGCGGGTTGATTTTGCCTGCGGCGAGATCGATCTGTCCAGCCTCGATGCGGTTCTGGTGCGCACGATGCCACCGGGCTCACTGGAACAGGTCGTCGCCCGAATGGATATGCTGGCAGGCCTGGAAGCGCGGGGCGTGCGGATCATCAATCCACCGCGAGCGCTGGAATGTGCCGTCGATAAATATCTGACAACGCAGCGTCTGGCCATGGCGGGGATGCCGGTGCCTCCGACGATTATCTGCGAAAACTCCGACGCAGCCCTGGATGCATTCGAATCGCTCGGACGTGATGTCGTTATCAAGCCGTTGTTCGGTGCTGAAGGCCGCGGCATCATGCGCGTTTCAGATCCGGAGCTGGCGCTGCGTGCGTTCCGTACCCTCGAACGACTGGAGGCGGTCCTGTACCTTCAGAAGTTTGTCACCGGGCCCGGCTTCGATATCCGCATCCTGTTGCTTGACGGTGAACTTGTGGGTTCCATGAAACGCTTCCCGAAACCCGGTGACTTTCGAGCCAACATCTCGCAGCAGGGAAGTGGAATCGCACATTCAGCGACAGATCCGGAGCTGGAACTCGCACGGCGAGCGGCAAACGTCACCGGCAGCTTTTTTGCCGGAGTGGATCTGATGTACAATGCTGAGCTGGAGCCGGTCGTTATCGAAGTCAACGCCGTTCCCGGCTGGCGAGGTTTGCAAAGAACCTGCAACGTTGACGTTCCATCACGACTGTTCGAATGGATGGAGCGGTAGTCACGAATACGAATGCTTCATAAGCCGCGTGGAGGAGACTGAACGCGACTGTCCCTGCGGCGACGGTCGCTCAGGGACCGCAATCCTGCCCCGTTTTTCTGCGTTCAGTTTTCTGAGTCAGCTTTCGCAGTCTGAATTTGCTGTTAACATTCGGATTCCAGTTAATAGCGGACCTCTGGAAGATTCAAAGTCGGTAACAAGCTAAAGGACTTCGAGGTCTGATACCGGTCCGTGCTCTTTAGAAGCGGCAGACTTAAGACGGCCAGGGCTGTTGGATCTGTGAGCTGAAAGGTAATTCAATGTTGTGTGGTCAATCGTTCGTTCAACGAATCATGCTTCCACTGCTGTTCGTTGCCTGTGTCGAATCATCCGCTGTGGCTGAATGGATTGATCTCCGGGAGGCCGTGATTGCTGCGCCACAGGCAGGTACAATCATCGATACGGCTCAACGCGTGCTCACGGAGGAAATCGCAAGGCGGACCGGCATCTCACTGATCGCTGCACAGACGCCAGCCAATGGGCAGAACCCCTGCATTCAGCTCTGCGTGGCTGACCAGGCACCAGCACATCTGAGCTCGTTCGTGCAGGGAATGAATGTGCCGGAGCAGCCTGCAAGTTTTTCCATAGCGGTCAATAATTCGGGCTCGAAGCCGTTGATTGTGCTGGCGGGCCGGGATCAGCGAGGCGTGCTTTACGCGGTTGGGCGTTTGCTGTTGCAGCTG
>JAGQQS010000872.1 GCA_020426105.1 Planctomycetaceae bacterium | reverse complement strand
CTCAGAGGGTTGCCTGATTCCGCCTCGGCCGCCTGAGTCGCGAGGCCCGCGAAGGCGAGGTAGCCAAATCCAGCTGACGCGGATTGCAGAAGTTCACGGCGGGAAAACAGGGAAAGGTCAGTTGTCATGACGTTAAGCCTCAAAAACGGTTCAATTCAAATACCGAAATTCAGCCGATGCAAACAATGCCTGACAGAACTCACTGAGCGCAATAAATTTTTGTTCATTTACCGATCGCGGTGAATTGTTTTTCCCGGAAGCAGGTGTGGTGTCGGCACTGCGGAAGAACACCTGACTGGCCTTAATCTCTTCATCTGTGGGCGGTCGGTTGTAGACCAGCTGAAAGGCCAGACTGATTCGATCGACGGGCTTTACGGCTTCTTTCAGAATTCGTCGAGCAAGAGCATCGCTTTGTTCAATCACAAACGGATTGTTCATCATGTACAATGCCTGGGCCGGTGTATTTGAGGATTCACGCTGACCGATAACCATACTGGGTTCAGCAAAGTCAAAGACTTCCAGGGATCTTGGCAGCAGGTTTCGCGCGACAGGCAGATAGACCGAGCGGTAGTACACACTGGAATCAAACAGGCTAACACCGCTCTGGCGATTTCGCACGGCGGCAATGATGCCATTCATGGCTGAAGGTCGTCGAGAACGATCACCCTCAGTTCCAGCTGCGAGCGGCAACATCGCAGGTCCGTTAGGGCCAATCAAGGTCGATCCAAAGCGGGAGATCATTGATCCTTCCGGGCGTTTCGTGTCCAACTGACCGCTGGCCGCCAGCATCGCATCGCGAATCGATTCCGCATCCATGCGGCGCGCATTCGCACGCGCGAAATAAAGGTTGTCCGGATCTTTTTCAAAACGAACTTTGTCGAATTCAGACGAAAGTCGATAGACGTGCGACGTCGCAATCTCACGCACGATGCTCTTGACGGACCAGCCGGATTCCACGAATCGTACGGCCAGATAATCGAGGAGTTCTGCATGCGTTGGTCCGGGGCCGGAGGCACCAAAGTTCTCAGGTTCACGGACTATGCCCGATCCCAGCAGATGCTGCCAGATACGATTCACCATGACGCGCGCGGTCAATGGATGTTCCGGATTTGTCATCCACTGTGCCAGTTCCAGACGCCCGGACGAAGTCGCGGAGATCTCCGACTGCGACGTATTCAGCACGGTCACAAATCCTCTCGGAACTTCCTGGGCAGGCTGATCAATCTCACCCCGAACCAGCACACGCGCGTTCCGGGGGCGATCGGCCGACTGCACTCCCATGCACAGTGTGAGCGGCTTGCCGTTTTCGTCGACGCTGTTAAGTTGATTCGTCAGCTGAGTAACCTGCTGGCCGAGCACAAACTGGTTCGCCAGCTTACGTCTCGAGTCGGTCCCGCTGGATTGCGGCTGTCGCGCTGCGCGACGGGCTTCCTGCGCCTGCTGCTCGAGATCATCACGTTGTTTCCGGAGATTCGCGATCGTCTCTTTGGTCATCGGCTTGTCGGATGGATTGGGATTGTCGATGGGCAGAATGATCAAGTTGGCTGATTGTCGAACACGTTGGTTGCGCACACCGCCGTAAAACGTGTCCGTACTCTGAAAAATCCCGGCCAGAGCGTAATAGTCCGTCTGCGGGATGGGATCGAATTTATGATCGTGGCAACGCGCGCAGGAAACTGAGACGCCCATGACAACCCGCGTCGTCACATCAATCTGCTCATCGATCAGATCGGCCTGGAACTGCCTTGGATTCTGCTCGATCAGAGCCTTGGGACCCAGCGCCAGAAAACCAGTCGCGATTAGATGCTCAGCCCACTCTTCATTCGTCTTTGCCGGGAGTAAATCTCCCGCAATCTGCTCGCGGATGAATTCGTCGTACGGTTTGTCATTGTTAAATGCGTCAATCACGTAGTCGCGGTACCTCCAGGCATTCGGAAAGGAAAGATCGACTTCCTTTCCAGCGGACTCTGCATACCGCGCGACATCCAGCCAGTGGCGAGCCCAGCGTTC
>JAGQQS010000871.1 GCA_020426105.1 Planctomycetaceae bacterium | reverse complement strand
GATTGTCATGTCGGCCATTCATCTGTACGCAATCTGGCGAATGCAAAAATCGGCCCGTCGGGCGATCTCCCTGACGGCTGTTATTGGCCTCGCGGTCGCAATGCGATTTGTGGCGGTGTTCTCAACTCCGATTCAGGAACTGGATTATTACAGATACCTGTGGGATGGTGAGACGGTCCTCGCTGGAGCGAATCCGTTTCGGGTCACTCCCGAGCAGATTCTGCTGGCGGCTTCTCAATTCGATACGGAAGCCCCAGCCATCGCGGACAACGCGACAAGTCCAGGCAACTCGGCGATCGCCACCAGTGCGTTCAACAGGACACTGGTTGAAATCTGCAAACGGCGACCTCGCGTTCATGAGACAGCGGCACGCGTGCATTACGGCGAACTGCCGTCCATTTATCCCCCAGTCAGCCTCGCGGTGTTTGCATCCGCCGCAGCAATGACGCCAGCTTCAGCGTCTCTCGAAACAGCCGTTGTTATTGTCAAGGCGTTCATTGTCCTGTTTGACCTGGGTGTGATGTATTGGCTCATTCGATTGTTCAAACACCTTGGCATCGCACCTCAACTCGTCATTTCATGGGCTTGGTGTCCGCTGGTTGTTAAGGAGTTCGCTAACAGTGGACATCTTGACGCGATCGCTGTGTTCTTCATGGTTGGAAGCGTAACGCTGCTGGTCGAGTGCCTCTTTCCACGTCACTGTGAAGACGCGAAAACTCACGGCACAACGGACGGAAGATTGCTGTCTCGACGCGGCATTGCATCCAGCGCCGGGCTGCTTGGACTCGCTGTCGGTGCAAAGCTATTCCCTGTTGTTTTGATGCCTGTGATGGCTGCTGTCATCTTTCATCGCGGCGGAATTCGACAAGCGTTTTCGTGGCTTCTTGTCGTCAGTGCTACAAGCGTAGTGTGTTGCTGGCCGATGCTTCCGGAGTCGCACGGGAATAACCTGCAATCGGCAAGCAGAGAAGTGGATACGGCCCTTACCAGCCTGGACATTATGGCAGGCAGCGATGAGATCTCTGATCCGCTCGACGCAGCGCCGATCGCCTATCAGCATGAACAGCCACCCTCCCCACATACCGTGATTCACGGCAGCGAATCATCCGCTAAGAACGCAGTTGATTTACCCGATGAAGGGTCTGAATCAATTGCCGGAACACCGGGCGAAGCACCGCGAAACAGCCTGAAGGTCTTTCTTTCTTCATGGAAAATGAATGACTTGATCTTTATGTTCGTTGAGGCCAATCTCACCCCGACCCAGCGGCAACTGCAGCAGCGTGATCAGTGGTTCGTTTTTTTTCCTCAACCCGTTCGGGAATCACTGACCGCAGAAGCAGAATTCCGATTGGGGATGGATGCGGAGTTCGTTCCGTTCCTTTTTACCCGGGGATTTCTTTCACTTCTGTTTTTCTGTGCCGCCATCGTTTGGGCGTGGCGAGCACGAAGTCAAGTGAACGCGAAGGACTGGCTTTCATCCGTCTTCTCTACATTGGCCTGGTTCTGGGTGCTCTCCCCAACACTCAATCCCTGGTACTGGACATGGGCGTTGCCCTTCATCCTATTTACACGACACAAAACGTGGTATCTGCTGTCCGTAATCGTTTTTGTCTACTACTTGCGATTTTGGTTCGCCTACCAATGGGGCGACCAGCCGGTCCTTGGAACGCGGTATCTCGGCGAAGCGTTCTTCCATTTCGTTGTTGTCTGGATCGAGCATCTGCCGTGGATGCTTCTACTTTTTGTTGAGGCCGCTTTTGGCCGAATGAACGAACCACAGCTTCGGGAGGCGTGATTTCCGAAGTTGAACCTATCTGTGAAGTCTTTCCTCAAAATTCATCACTTTGCGAACAACTGTGTGCCGCCTCACAGACATGGTAATGGGACGTGTCGATACTTCATCATCGTCAGGGAAGACACGGACGTTACCATTTGAAGACTCGCAGAACGTGGTGTCTTCAATGCCAGGGAAGATTATTAGAGTTACTGGAGATCGAAGATGCTTTCACGCCAAACGATGATGAAACTGTCAATGAGCGGATTCTTTGCCACTGCTGCGGCCGTCGCAATTGTGATCGTCACAAATGCGACTGCCTCCGCGAAGGAACCACTTGGCCGCGCATGGCCTGCCGGACAATACATTTCAATGGATGATGTTGATCATGCCGTTTATGACCAACTGCTTCAGACGTATGTCAATGGCGACGGAATGGTGAACTACGCGGCGTGGCGTGGCTCGGATACGGATCGGAAGTCGCTTCAGAATTATCTCGTGAGACTCGGTCAGGCATTGCCAGCGGTCAAAGCCAGTCGAGCGGGACAACTCGCGTTCTGGATCAATGCGTACAATGCCACGACGATCGAAGGGATTCTGCAGGTTTACCCAACGTCCAGTATTCGAAATCACACAGCTAAGGTTGCCGGATACAACTTGTGGAAAGACCTGCCGCTGCTCGTGGGAGGAAAACCACATTCTCTTGACGCGATGGAGCATCAGGTCCTGCGAAAAATGGGCGAACCAAGAATTCATTTTGCAATTGTCTGTGCTTCAGTCGGCTGCCCTCGGCTCATGAATGAAGCCTATACTCCGGACCGGATCGAAGAACAGTTGGCGCTGAACACCAGAGACTTTTTCAGCCGTTCGCAGAATTTTCAGGTGGACCAGTCGGGTGTCATGCACGTTAGCTCGATCCTTGACTGGTTTGGAGAAGATTTTGGGCCGACTCAACAAGCTCAGTTTACGGCACTTCAACAATACCTTCCAGAGGACGCTCAGCGTATGGCAGTGAATCCTCGCACGAGACTCGTGTTCCAGGATTACGATTGGTCGCTGAATGAACAGCGTCGAGCACGTACGACAGGAACCACGAAATCGGGCAGTGGGAAACGATGATCAATCTTTGGGCGGATGGTCTTCAGGACGACTGGCGGGCTCCAGCATGCAAGACCTGCCATCCTCATCCCGGGCCATCCGCTCTTTGTTTTCGAGCCGTGTTTTGTCACAAGTCGTCTGCACTGCGAAGAGACGGGCGAGATAGTTGAGCATCAAATGACCAACGTTCCAGCCGCAAGTTCAGCCTCGAATGTTCCTGATGTGCCATCCGGGAATTCTGGGAGATCGAGATTTATCCTGCTGATGCTGGTCATCTCTGTGGCGGCAGTGGCTGCGTGGTTGCTTCGTGACGAATTGTCTCTGCAAAAACTGGCAGCCCGCGAAGCGGCATTTCGAACTTTCCAGACCGACCACCCCGCGTTGGTTTACGTTGCTGCATTCGCGGCCTATGTCGTTGTTGCAGGATTGTCTCTGCCGGGCGCAACGGCTTTAACGTTGGTCATTGCCTGGCTATTGGGTTTCTGGCGAGGCATGTTGGTTGTCAGCTTCGGTTCAACAGCCGGAGCCACAGTTGCGTTTCTCCTGAGTCGATATCTTCTTCGAGATGCCATTACGAAGAAGTTTGGCGATCGACTGACGGCCTTCAATGACGCACTGCAGCGAGAAGGTGCGTTCTACCTGTTTACGTTGCGATTAATTCCCGCGGTTCCTTTCTTCGTCATCAATGCCGTCATGGGATTGACGCCACTGGCCGTTCGGAAATTCTGGTGGGTCAGCCAGTTAGGAATGCTGCCGGGCACGGCCGTCTATGTTTACGCGGGAGCCAGCGTTCCAAAGCTTCAAACGCTGGCAGACAAAGGCATCGGAGCCGTCTTTACGCCCTCGCAACTCACACAAATACTCGTCGCATTCGCGCTGCTCGGCTTGTTTCCGTTGATTGTACGGTTCCTGATGAAACGCTTTTCATCGCGTGTCAAACCGACAATGACCTCGACTTCTGAAAACTAACTACATGCCTCACTTGCCTCAACTGCTTCCGGCCGATGAATTCAACCTCAAGCTGGAGTCCGACGTTCATCCGCCAGACTGGAAGAACCCAACGCCAGCGGGGCGATACAATCTTGTCGTCATCGGTGCCGGGACAGCAGGACTTGTCACAGCCGCCGGAGCTGCCGGGCTTGGTGCGAAGGTCGCGCTCATTGAACGCAGCCTCATGGGAGGCGACTGCCTGAACGTGGGATGCGTTCCGTCCAAAGGTGTCATCAGTGCAGCTCGTGCCGCAGCGGCCGTTCGCAACGCGAGTGAATTCGGAGTCCACGTGCCGGAAGGTGTTCAGGTCGACTTCGCTGCCGCCATGCAGCGGATGCGAAAGCTGCGAGCCCGCATTAGCCCGAATGATTCTGCCAAACGATTTCGTGACCTTGGCGTGGATGTCTATTTTGGCGACGCTCGTTTCATCAATTCGGAGACCATCGATGTGGATGGTACGAAGCTGAACTTCAAACGTGCCGTGATTGCAACGGGCGCTCGTGCAGCGGCTCCTCCGATCAGCGGACTGGATTCCGTCAACTATCTGACCAACGAAACACTCTTTTCGCTGACCGAGCTTCCGCGTCGTTTTGGCATCATCGGAGCCGGACCGATCGGTTGCGAAATGGCTCAATCGTTTGCTCGATTTGGTTCTGAAGTATTCCTCGTGGAATCCGAACCCGGCATTCTGCCACGCGAAGATCGCGATGCGGCGGAGATCGTGCAGGCGTCGATGAAACGGGATGACGTTCGTTTGCTGTGCTGTGGAAAAAACCTAAAGATCAGAAACGAAAATGGCCCGCGACTGAGTGTCGAATCTTACGGCAAGGAATACGACGAAGCCGTCGATCAGATTTTGGTATCCGTCGGACGAACCCCCAACATCGAAGGACTTAATCTGGAAGCCGTGGGCGTCGCGTATCACAAGCGAGGCGTCACGGTGAATGACAAGATGCAGACCACGAACCCGATGATCTACGCCGCGGGCGACGTGTGTTCGCCGTTTCAGTTCACTCATTCGGCCGACTTCATGGCTCGCATTGTAATCCAGAACGCGCTGTTCAAGGGACGCAAAAAATCATCTTCGCTGATTATTCCGTGGAGCACCTACACGAGCCCGGAGATTGCACACGTGGGCTTGTACGAACATCAGGCGAAAGAGCAAAACATCGCGATCGATACGTACATTCAGAAGTTTCACGACGTCGATCGAGCCATTCTGGACGGCGAAGACGAAGGCTTCGTAAAGGTGCACGTGAAGAAGGGAACCGACAAGCTTGTCGGAGCGACCATCGTCGCGTCTCATGCCGGAGATATGATCTCCGAAATCACTCTTGCGATGACGCACGGTCTTGGCCTCGGCAAAATCGGCAGCACAATTCATCCCTATCCAACCCAAGCCGAAGCCATTCGCCGACTGGGCGATCAGTACAGCAGAACTCGGCTGACGCCTTTTGTGAAGTCGCTGTTCAGGAAGTGGCTGGCATGGACGAGATAGATAGGTTCGTCATCAAGAGAGTGGCGGAACGACGTTGATTTAACGCTCTTCAGGAATAGGGTATTTTCAAATGGATTGGATCGCGGTTGTTTCGCGCTGGACTCACGTCGGAACGGCCATCGTTCTGGTTGGAGGCACGGTCTTCTTACGGTTCGTCTTTACACCCGCAGTAGAGCGGCTTTCAGAGGCGGAACGAACTTCGGTGACTTCCCATGTGCTGAGCCTATGGAAGAGATTCATTCACATCGGAATCCTGCTCTTCCTGGTAAGCGGTTTCTACAATTATCTGGTTGTCGCTCTACCTTCGCACAAAGGTGACAAGCTGTATCATCCGTTGATTGGCACGAAAATTCTGCTCGGTCTTGGAATGTTCTTCATTGCTTCATCGCTCGTCGGTCGATCCGCGAAATTTGAAGTGATGCGAAGGAACGCGAAGTTCTGGCAAATAGTGATCCTGGTGTTGGCCGCGGTCATTGTCGGAATTTCTGGCTTTGCCAAGGTGACCCTCAAGGGAAAGCCCAGGGAGGAGAATGTTCGCCTTCTCAACGCGATGAGGATGGCTCGCCCCGAGTCGCTTATTGAAAAGTCAACAATAGCGGAAAGACGTGAGGGCCTGGGTGAGTCATTCATTGAAGAAAATGACGTCGAACGAACTGTCGC
>JAGQQS010000870.1 GCA_020426105.1 Planctomycetaceae bacterium | reverse complement strand
CCCTCGTCTTTGGAAAAGACGTCGGCCATAACGCTCCAGAACAGAGATGTGGAAAACAGGACGTAGACGGTGACCCAGACAAAAAACACTCGAGCAACAAGTTTTAAAGACTGCGGGTCCAGAAATCGCATACAAAGGCTGAAGGTAATCAGGTTCAGGGCAAGAAACCTGTAGATGACCGGAACCAGAATGCGGCGTTCGAAAGTATTTACGAGCATGGAGTAGATCGGGACCATGATCAACATCGTGACAAAAACGGCCGTAAACAGCGTTCGCAGGTCCCGGGAACCGTCCATGCTGCCGAGGGCTTCGCGAACCGGTCGAACGATGTAGTAGGCGCCCAGCACTGTGGAGAACCATGCCGCGGACCAGAGAAACTCACCGCGGTCTTTGGATTCGATCTGAATAAGGCGATGGAGCATACATACGGCCGGAGGAAAGCGTTCGGAAATGCCGTACAGCGAGCGCGGCACACAGGTGATGAGCAGGATTTGAGCCAATCCTGTCCGGCAACGCTACTCGCATGAGGTCTCGGCTTGGGGCTCGGTTCCGGATTCCTGAGTTTATTGAGATTGAAAAATTTTTCGTCTCAACGATTTCTTAACAATTGCAGGCAAGGATTCCCGCCTTCGAAGCGGTCGCTGAATTATTAACAAATGAGTGGACTTATTACGGGAATTCGCATGGATCACGCAAGTGGAGGTTTTGACAGGCAGACATGCTGGCAGCGGTTGTTGGCAACAGTATTGACCATGTTAGTGTTAACCGCTGGTGGTTGCGGTGACAGTGCATCGACTCCGGATGTGATGACGAAACTCGTGCCCGTTACTGGAAGTTTGACATTCAATGGGACTGCAGCACCCGGCGCCGTGTTAACGCTCAGACCAGCCGACGGCAGTACAATCCCGGATAATGCCTTTACTTCTGCAGTAGTTGGTCCGGATGGCAAATTTGAGGTCCGGACATCGTTATCGCGTTCGATTGGTGCCGGAGCAGTTCCGGGTGATTATGTCGTGTCGATCTCCTGGGTCAAGCCGCTGAAGCCACATGAATCGGATGGTGAAATGACCCCCGAACTTCTCCCGGCAAAGTATCAGGATCCGAAAGTGTCGCCTGTGAAAATCAAGGTGGAGCCCGGACGGAATGAATTGCCGCCTTTAGATCTGACTCCCTGAAACGGCATGTCACTCAGACCGGCCCACTTTCTTCGGTTCTCGCACGGAATTTTGTTCGCACTTCGGTCCTGTGCAATTGCGAATGCAATTGGTGTGATCGAGCAATGTACAGATTGTGGAATTTTTAGTTTCAAACAATGGAGAGATTGATGAGTTCTAAAGTGAATCGACGTGCCTTTACGTTAATTGAGTTGCTGGTCGTAATAGCAATCATCGCTGTACTTGTGTCATTGTTGCTGCCCGCCGTGCAACAGGCTCGGGAGGCTGCTCGGAGGACCCAGTGTCGTAACAACCTTAAACAAATCGGCCTCGCGATGCACAACTACGAAAGCAGCTATGGAATGTTTCCGCCAAGTCGGATCAACCTGACAAGCCCGGCGATTTTCCAGCAGGCCTGGACAGTCATGGCGCTGCCGTATCTTGACCAGGCGCCGATGTACAATCAGTACAATTTTAATGTCAACTGGTACGATCCGGTGAATAATCCCGTCACCACAACAAAGCTGCCGGCGTTCATTTGCCCGTCAGTACCTGTCGATGGAATTGGTTCACCAGATACAGCCATCGTGCAGGCACTGACTGGCAATCTCCTGACCACAGCGCCGGGATGGGGCCGCACAGACTACGGATCAGTCAACGCGATTCGTAATTCCGTGTTCGTTCTGAGCGGACTTCCTTCGACCAACACAAAGGATTCATTCAGCGCGATGGGACGCGGTCCGGGGGGAGTCAAGATAGCCGAAATTCTCGACGGAACTTCAAACACCATGATGATCACTGAGGATGCCGGGCGCTCGGCACTGTACATCTCCGGCAAACCGGGCACGAATCCCCGAGTCGGAAATATTGCCTTCGGTACTAAGTTTACAGCCGATGGCTGGAGCTGGGCGGACATCAACGGAGGATTCAGTATCGATGGCTCCGATGCCGCAGGTGTCCAGAATAATACATCCGGCAGCGGGAACGTGACTGGCGGGGGCACTTGCTGGATCAACTGCACAAACGACAGTGAAATCTATGCGTTCCATACCGGGGGCGCCATGATTCTGTTGGCAGACGGGTCGGCCCGGTTCATCAGTCAGAATATTTCGGGCCAGGTCATCGCGGCTCTGGGTACCCGAGCGGCTGGCGACATCGTGGGTGAATTCTGAAAGCGCATTTCGCCGACGTAAACGAACCGGTGAAATTCTGCATGGGGTTATGCGGCCGACGCTCGCATAACCCTGTTTCATTTCCGGCGAGTCTGAATCTGAAAGTGTTTGATATTCAGCGAGATGATTTATCCGTGGACGAGGACTGTCCAGACACCAGCCCCATCGCAGCACCCACGATAAAGATTACCACTGTTCCGGCAAAAGGGATGAACAGTTTATGGAAGGGACTGGCAACGATCGGAATGGCGGATGCATCTCCGGAGAGGCGAAATATCCAGGAAACTGATTTCCAGACATCCGGCAAAGTGATCGTCATCCACAATGTCACCAGCACCCCCAGAATCACGCTGAATGCGGCATGCCGGCTGGTCGTGCGCGGGCAGAGTACACCCAGCAGGAACAACCCCAGAATTCCTCCGCTGGCGATACCGCCCCAGGTAAACCATGTATCCAGAACTCCCGGTAGTCGCGCAGACAGCAGTGCGAAACCGGTGCTCATCGTGCCGAAGACGAGGGTGGATCCGTGCAGGACGAACATCGATTTTCGTTCACTGCACCCTGGATTCATGAACCGTTGATAAACGTCTTTCAGAAACAAGGTTGCCATACAGTTCAGATTCGAGTCCATCGCGGCGGAAGCAATGGCCGCGATAACCAGACCGCGAAGTCCGACCGGCAGCACAGTATTGATGAAGTATTGAAATACCTTTTTGTCAGGAAACGCCTGGGTCACATTATCGGGATCCATTTTGGGAAGCCAGTCGGGATGCACCTGGACGTAGGCATAAAGTGCCGTACCGATAAAGAAAAACAGGGCCGCCATTGGAAGATAAAGCAGGATTCCATACCAGACACTCCGCGCCGCATCACCATCTGTTTTTGCCGTGATGTATCTCTGCACATAGCTCTGATCAATGGCGAAGTTCCGCACATGTTCGTTTAGCCCCTGCAACAGGACCACCCAGAACGATGCAGCAAACAGTGTGAATTCAAAGGATCCGAGACTGAATTTCCCCAAAGCGCCCTGCGACACCACTGTCTTTCCGGTCTGTAAGATTTCCGGAATTCCGCCGGGCACACCAGCGACCACGTAATAGACGCAGGCCATCACACCGAGGATCAGCACGATGCTCTGCACAACACCCGCCCAGATGACTCCTTCTGTTCCACCAAGCATGGGATAGATCGTGATCAGGACACCCAGGAACAGAATCATCGCATCGGTGTTCCAGGCGAACAAAGGTGCGATCACGGTACCCAGCAGCTGCGTGATCATTCCGAGGCGAACAATCTGCAGCAGAACAAAGCAGACGACACCATACGATCGGGCCCACGGACCGAACCGATGTTCCAGGTGCTGATAAGCCGAGACTTCTCCGCTTCTTCTATAAAAAGGGATAAAAAACAGCATCGCAGCGATTGCGCCCAGCGGCGAGGCAAAACTGGAAACGAGCAGATTCCAGTTTCCTGTATAAGCGGCGGCCGGGTTTCCCAGAAAACTCAGCGTGCTGACATAGGACCCGAAGATCGACAATCCCAGCGCCCAGCCGGGAATTGACTGTCCAGCCGACATGAACTCTTCGGAATCGCGCGTGGAAAATACAAACCAGCAGCCGAATGCCACTACGGCCACAAGATAGACCAAAACGATTACCTGATCGATATTCATGCAAAGCCCTGTGCATCGCCACGATTAAGTTCAACGGCCGGAATCACGGCAGTCTAGTCGGTGCACCTCCGCTGTCCATCATGTACGCTCACCCAAGGCATGAGCAGAATGGCGGGAAAGAGCTTTGTGGGAGCACTTCAGCGGGCCGATTGTGGCGTCGAGCAGCGGCGGAAGTCTGGCCTTCGACCACCAGACAGTGCGGAGCTTTCTGGACAGGGATTTAATCAAGAATGCGGGCGTTGTCGATTTTGTAGAGGCGGGGCAATTCGGAGCCGTCGTCCTCGTTGTCGATATGGAATGTGCCTTCCACGTCGAATGGTCGTGCGTCAATGTAGTCCGTAGTCCGCCCGGGTTCGAGCTTTACGTAGATCACGTCGTAAATCTTCGGCATTCGCTGAAAGCAACAAATGCCGTTGTCCCGTGCCAGCGTGAAAGTCGTAATCCCCTCCGACACAAACTTGGGATACATAAAACCGCGAATACGAATCTGCCTGCCATTCAACGCCGCCAGCCATTCGGGAAAGTACTCAACAGCATTTGGCGGCACAGGTTCCATATTGAGAACCTTCAGCAGATCAATGTCATCGTAGCTAACGCGAACGGCGTCAGTACCGCGTTCACGACGAAACGATTTGTAAGGGACCAACAGTTCGATCTTATTGGCCGCTTTCGTTTCACCGGTATCGATTTCCGGCGTATCGGCGCGCCCCTTCAGGCCAGTCTGTTCAGATACAATTGTCTTTGGTGTGTCGGAAGTCTCCGGGGCATCAGAATTCTCAACGTCGTGAGCCGAACGGCCCGTCGCAGCAGGATCTGTTGCGGCACTGGCATCGGCTTCAATCCCGTGCGAAGCAGGC